>CALADT010000035.1 GCA_937890655.1 uncultured Mucispirillum sp.
GTAATATAGTAGATGAATGTAGTATTGATAATTTAGAAGATAATAACCGTAATGAATATACAAAACAGTTAATTAGTGCAAATAATATACTTTATAATAATAGCTGGAATATAAATATTGGTGAAACATATGTTAAAATGTGAAAATATAAGCAAAATATATAAAAAAGGTGGTCTTTTTACAAATAATAAAAATATAAAAGTTTTAGATAATATAAATTTCCATTTAAAAGAAAATGAAAGTATGGGTTTTGTTGGAAAAAATGGAGCAGGTAAAAGCACTTTAATGCGTATTATATTAGGTTTAGAAAAAGCAGATAGTGGTAGTATATATTTTCAAGGTCAAAATATATCTAATTTAAAATATAAAAAATTACGTTATATATATAAAGATATTCAGATTGTTTTTCAAAACCCACAAGCTTCTATGAACCCT
Organism: uncultured Mucispirillum sp.; assembly: GCA_937890655.1. Lineage (GTDB taxonomy): Bacteria > Chrysiogenota > Deferribacteres > Deferribacterales > Mucispirillaceae > Mucispirillum. Next base: position 436 of record CALADT010000035.1, read on the forward strand.
GCATTTTCTGTTTTTAAAATCATAAGTGAGCCTGTTTATAACTATTATGATTATTCTAAAGAACAAGTAAGAGAAATTGTTATAAAACAGCTTAAAAGTGTAGGTTTACCTGAAAATATTATAGATACAAATATTACAAAACTTTCAGGAGGACAAAAACAGCGTGTAGCCATTGCAAGAGCTTTATCTGTAAACCCGAAACTTTTAATTTTAGATGAAGCAGTAAGTAATTTAGATATGATTACCCAAAGCCAGATATTAAATTTGCTAGAATCATTAAAAAATACATATAATATATCTTATTTAGTAATATCCCATGATATAAGAGTTGTGTTAAAGTTGTGTGATAATATAATATTTTTAGACAATGGTATTATGCAGGAACATTTTATTAAATCAGAAGGAATAAACAGCAGTAATGAAAAAATAAAGGAACTTTTAAAGTTTTAAATATTTCATATAAATTTATTGTGTTATGAAAAATTTATAAATTTTTAAAATTGCTTAATTTTATTTTACTGTAATTACATATATTATATATACTTTTTTAGTGTGTTACTATATAATAAAAAATGTGGTGAAAATAAATTTCACCACATTATGTTTTTATTTTGGTTTAATTAAAATACATTAAATTAAATAACTTATTCTATTACAGCCAATTTATCGCCTATGGCAACAGTTTGGTTGGCTTCTACATAAATATTTTGAACAATACCAGCTTTTGGTGCTTTTATTTGGTTTTCCATTTTCATGGCAACTAATATAAGCAGTGGTTGTCCTTCTTCCACTTCTTGACCTTCTTTTACCATTACTTGAGTAACAATTCCTGGCATTTGTGAAGCAATAACCTGCCTGCCTTGTAATGATTTAGAAACTCTATCACGCATAACTTTTTTAAGCTCATCTAATATATCTATTTTAAAATAATCGCCGTTTACAAGCACATCATATGATTCGTTTTG
>CALADT010000036.1 GCA_937890655.1 uncultured Mucispirillum sp.
CATTTCGCTGACCGAGTAGGGAAGAAAAGCAAACAGGAAGTTTACGGCAGAAATGTGGCTAGCTTTTTAGAAGTATTTAGGACAAATACGAGAAAAAGACTGGAACGTTAAGTTGCGTGTATTGTAATTTATGCGTATGATTAATTGACCTGATTTGAGGGGTTATAAATTATTTTTTACATTCTTAATATTCTGAAATAATATGGTTATGTAGTGATAATTACTTATTAAGTCTATTAGGTTATAATTTTTAAATGAAATTATAGTATGGATTATTTTTCATAAATATTTATTAAAGTAACATATAGAATATATTTAAATAAGGTTACTTATAGATTTTGACATTTAATATATTATAGGTAATACAAAATATACTACCTATAATGTTTTTTAGTTTAGATAACTGAATTATTTAATAAAAAGTTTAAGTATATTATCTCCATGATAATAATCATTTCTTGTTAAAAGTTGTATATCATATTTATTCATTTTATCTTCTAAATTTTCTTTTTTACCACTGATAGCTATTACCGTAAAAAATTTATTAATTTTAATACCCATTTTTTTAGCAATAGAATCTTGTTTATACATTGACTTTATAGCTAATTTAGAATCAACAAAAGTTTTGCATTCAATATAGTATACTGTATTATTATATATAAATAAAATATCTAATTCTTGGTCATTATGTTCTTTTTCTACTGTTTTTTCTTGTATATTATTCTCTACTGTATTATTAAAAAATAATTTCACACCAGTTTTTATATATTTTTCTTTGTTTTGGCTATATGGCAAATGTTTATATATTTTATAATAAATATATTCTTCAAAAAATATGGAATGAATATATTTTAAAACTTTATATGGAATTTCATTTATATTAATACTATTAAACTGTTCAAACTTTTCAAACAATGTATTTAAATATGATTTTAAAGTATCTATATCTGATTGTTTAAGATTAGCTTTCTTAAAATATGTTGTATTTAAATTATCTATATTTATTATATCATCATCTTCAATTACATTATTAATAGTCATAGTTATGTCAGATAATATTTTTCTTGCATCTTTATATTTATATGTAGTTGCCATAATATACTTAGCAATTTCTTTTTTATATTTTGGTTTTGTATCCTGTGGGTTCATAATATCAAGCCCATAAGAGTTAAGATATTCTGTTAATGTAAGTTGCTGTTGCATATTAATAATATTATTAGTATTTACAATATTATATGATGTAGAAGTATTATCTTTATTTAAATATAAAAATGAACACTTGTTTTTATAATGACTATTATTATTAAAATATTCATATAATGCAATAGCGAGTATTTTTGTGCCTCCTGTAATATTTACTAATATTTCCTCTGTTGTATTAAATTTATCTTCATATTTTTTAAATTCATTTTGTATATTTATAATATTATTTTCATCTTCTTTTTTTATTTCTATGTCAATAAATTGCCCCTGTATAGAATTATTATGATTAATCGCTTTTTGTATAAAGGTGGAATATTTTTTCATTTTATCTGTAACAATATTAATAAAATATTCGGCATCTTTATTGTTTTTTATTAAAACTAAATTAGGCACACTTTGTTCACTTATTATGGAAATTATTATTTTTTTACTCATTTTTTCCCCTTATTGTTCATATTTTCTATACATAATATGTTTAAATTGTTTATTTAAGTTGACTACACCGTTATTATCTTCTTCTGTTATGGTAATTCGTTTTGTGGTAGCATAGCAAGGAATTAAACCTAATGAAAATGCATAATTTATTAAAGCATACGTGCAACCCATATCACCTTGTATTAAAACATAATCCCCTATATTAGCATTATTTTTTAAATAATCTTTAAAGGGCTTAATTATATCCATAATAGAAGGAACATCTGCTGGAATATTACCCCATAATGATTTTAAGTTATCAGGAAGAAGTTCTATGTGTTGAATATTTAGTTCTTTATTAATAGCATCAATTTGAGACTGGTTTAAATTATGGGAAATAATTACAAAAAATTTATTCATTAACTACACTCCTTTTAATATGATATCTTATTAATATATAAATGTATATAGTTATTTTTAAATATAATATACAATGATATATTTATTAAAAGTTAAGAGTAAAATAATATATTGACTGTTTACTAAATTTATAGTAAAAGATACATATAAGTTGATTGAAAATTTAATAAAAAAAGTGATTTTTTATTCACATATTTCGCAATTATTTAAAAATTTTTTCAAAAAAAAACGCGATTTTTCGCCATAACTATATGATAGATAAAGGGAAAGCTAAAGACCGGTTTTGTATTGACCTGATTTGAGGGATCACCGGAACTATGTCTTGCTCCAGCTTATTTATTTCTTCGTTTTGTATTGACCTGATTTGAGGGATCACCGGAACAAAGTTGATTGGGAAGCGTTAATTAGGTGAGTTTTGTATTGACCTGATTTGAGGGACTTTTTTTACTAAATAATCGTAACTAATCTCACAAAACTTTCCATACATTACTGTCTGCTCTGAACGAAGGTGAAGAGTCTAAAAGAAATTTTTTATTTACACTTATTATTAATAGATACTTCGCAGAAGGCTCAGTATGACCTTGTTTTATTATTTTTATATATTAATTATTTTCTACTTTAAAATAATATAATTTATGATTATCTTTTTTTGTATTAGTTAATATTTTTTCTTCTAATAATTCTTTTACTTTATTCATTGTGATTATTAATGGGTTAGATTCTGGCATAAAGTCTGCCACGTTTACAAGCTCTACTTTTGCTCTACTTAAGGCTACATAATAAACATTAAATTCATTTGTAATATTTTTAGGAAGTGGTGTTGTTTTTTTATTTTTATTATAAAATTCTTTTCTTTTTTCAATAGCGTTCATTAATGACTTATTTAAATCATCATTAATATAAACTCTATCTGCTTCAAGCCCTTTAAATGTATGTGCTGTGGAAAGAATAATATTTGGATTATCACTCATTTCTATTGCTTTATTCCTAACTTGTATTATATTAATTTTTTCAGCTTCTAAATTTTGCAATAGTTTTATTGCTCTTAATATTTCAGCATCATCTTTAAAGATTTCTTCTAAATATGAATAAAATTTAAATGTTTCTAACTCTAAAGAATATTGTAAATATATATTATTTAAATATTTATATTTTTTGCTTGCTACATTTTTTCCAAGACTTGCATAGTATATAGATATTGGTAATTCAAAAATATCATCTATGTTACGAACTAAACTATAATGGATATGTTTTTTATGAAAACCGTGCATTGTTTCTATTAAAGAAATATTACTGCGTGATAAATACGCTTCTTTTTCAATTATTTTACTAATAGTATTACTACCTTTAAATATAAAATCATTATTTAAATAGTGTTTACCATATTGTTCTACTATTTTTCCTATTTCTTCTGAACATCTAAATGATTGAGTTAATCTTTTATTAATAGTATTATTAAGTAAATCAAAAGCATTAACCGTATTCATAAAGCTATATATATTTTGGTAATTATCCCCTAAAATTACTTTTTTCTTTGCATTAATTAAGCTAAAAATAGAAAGTGTTACAGCCGTTGTATCTTGACATTCATCTAATATAACTAAGTCATAATTAATACTAAAGTTTAATCCATTTATTTTTGCATTATATAGTTTAATATGAAGTGATTTAAGTAAAAAATTAAATGTAGCAGGTATAGTATTTGATTCCATTTTATTATAATATTTTTTTACAAGTAAAAGTATGCTGTTACTGATATCATTATTTTGTGATTTAAATTCTACTAAAAAATCATCAATATTTACATAAGAAGAAAGGCAAAATATATCTAATATTTTTATAAGATAATTTTTATTGCTATATGTAATATTTTCTATAATATCCATATATGATAAGTTTTTTACATTTTTATTTTCTGCGAATTTATATGCAAGGGAATGTATAGTTCTAACTTCAATAGATGTTATTTTTGAACGGCTGTCATCTACTATTGCTTTATTAAAGGCCGTATATAGCCCACGTTTTGGGTTTAGTGCTTCCACAATTTTTTTTGCTGTATAAGTTTTACCAGCACCTGCCACACTGTTTACTGC
>CALADT010000037.1 GCA_937890655.1 uncultured Mucispirillum sp.
CTGATTTTCAGTTCTGAATCGCTGAACTCAAATAAATTCTTTTTTAATTTAATTAATGAACGTAATAAACTTGAAAAAGATTTTAATGAATTAAAAGTAGAATATGCTGCCCGTGGTGAAGAGCTTCTAGGTGGTATGCCTAAAGGTGACCTTATAAAATACACGGTTATAGGTTCTATATCTGTTTTAGTAATAATGCTTTTCTTGATCCTTTCATAAAAGGAATAATGTGAAAAAAATAGGATTTACAACAACTATACCAGTAGAATTTATATTGGCAGGTGGTAACATACCTGTTGATTTAAACAATATTTTTGTATGCAGTAATGACCCTTCTGCCTTAATTGATGAAGCACAAAATGATGGATTACCTAGAAACTTATGTTCATGGATAAAAGGGCTTTATTCTGTGGCTGTAAAAGAAAAATCAGTTGATGAAATAATATCTGTTACAAATGGAGATTGTAGCAATACCCATGCTTTAACAGAGCTTTATGAATCATCAGGAATAAAAGTGCACCCTTTTGCATACCCATATGAAGAAAAAGAACCGTATAAAGCCTTAAAAGAGCAAATGATTAATTTAGGTAAATCATTAAATGTTACATTAGAAGAAGTTCAAGAATACTCCAAAATTACAGATGTAATAAGGAATAAATTAAGAAAAATTGACCAAATGACAATAGATGGATATATATCTGGCTTTGAAAACCATTTATATCTTGTTTCATCAACAGACTTTAATAGTGATATTAATAAATTTTCAAGTGATTTAGATGAGCTTATTGAAAAAGCAGAAAAAAGAAAAGTTGAAAAAAAATATGTGCGGATAGGCTGTATTGGTGTTCCTACTATCAACCCTGCAATGTATGATTTTATAGAAAGCAAAAATTGTAAAATAGTATTTAATGAAGTGCAAAGACAATTTAGCATACCTTCCATTAACCCAGATTATGTTATGCGTTACATTGAATATACATATCCATATAGTATTATGGGTAGAATAAAAGATATACAAGAGCAAATTCAGTTAAGAGAAATTGATGGCATAATACATTATGTTCAGTCTTTTTGTTACAGGCAGATACAAGATATATTAATTAAAAAGAATTTAAATGTGCCTGTTTTAACCATTGAAGGCGATAGCCCAGGAGATATAGACGGAAGAACAAAAATAAGAATTGATTCTTTTATAGAAATGCTTGAAATGAAAAAGAAAAAGAGAGTTTTATGAAAAATATAGGTATAGATTTAGGTTCAAGATATGTAAAAATGGTAAAAGCTAACAGAGATGATTTAGAATTTCAACGGTTTGATACAGTTAGTTTTTATAAACAGTTTATAGCAAGAGATAATGATAAAACATATATAGATATTGATAAATTAGGTATTGATAAAGAATATAAAATTGTAGCAACAGGTTATGGTAGAAACCTTATGTCTTTTGCTAATGCTGAAATAATATCAGAAATAAAAGCACATTTTAGAGGTGCTTTACGCCAAACAGGAGAAGATAGTTTTATTCTTATAGATATTGGTGGTCAAGATAGTAAAGTTATTTTAGGTAAAGAAGGATATATTGAAGATTTTATTATGAACGATAAATGTGCTGCAAGCACAGGTAGGTTTGCAGAAAATGCGTGTAGTGTGCTTGGGATTACTATTGATGAACTAGCTAATATGGATAAAGAACCTGCCAATCTTTCTAGCACATGTGCTGTATTTTGTGAAAGTGAATTAATTGGTTTAATGGCTAGTGGAATAGAAATAGAAAGTATAGCTTCTGGAGTAAATAAATCTATTGCTAAAAGGCTTTTACCTTTAATTAAAACATATAAGTCAGATAAAATATTTGCTTCAGGTGGTGTAGCTTCTAATAAAAGCCTTATTTATTATATATCTGAACTTCTAGGAACAGAAATAAAACCACTTCAAAACCCACAGTATAACGGTGCTTTAGGATGCCTGCCTTTATAAAAATACTAAAATAGTAATATTTTAATTGATTTATTTTTTACTATTATATACAACTATTATATTAATTTAAGTGAGGAACGATATATGGACGCAATACTAAGAGATATAACCATTATTTTTGCAGTATCTACAATAATTTTATTAATATGTGCTAAAATAAAAATCCCTGGAATATTAGGTTATTTATTTACAGGGTTACTTATTGGCCCTACTGGGCTTGCTTTTATTTCAAATACCGAAAATGTATCTCACATGGCAGAAATTGGTGTTATTTTACTACTGTTTACTATTGGATTAGAGTTTTCAGTGAAACAGTTAATGACATTAAAACGTTCTGCTTTAGGTGGCGGTGTATTGCAAGTTTTAATCACTTCCTTATTTGTTACTTTACTTTGTATAATTTTAGGCCTTGATACAGAACTCTCTATTTTTATAGGTATGATTATAGCACCATCCTCTACTGCCATTGTTTTAAAACTACTTATGGAACGTGGTGAAGTGGAAGCACCTTTTGGTAGAATTACCACAAGTGTATTAATATTTCAAGATATAGCAGTTATTCCAATGATGTTAATAGCTAGAATGCTTGCTCCAGGAAATGAGTCATCTGCATTAGATATTGTATTTACTTTAGGGAATGCAGTTATAGTTGTAGTGCTTTTATTTGCAGCTGCTAGGTTTATTGTTCCAAAATTACTTGCAAAAGTTACAAATACAAGAAGTAGAGAAGTATTTTTATTTTCCATCATATTAATATGTATGCTTGTTGCTGTAATAACATATAAAGCAGGTCTTTCCCCTGCCCTTGGTGCTTTTCTTGCTGGTATGATAGTAAGTGAAACAGGGTATGGTTATCAAGCTCTTGGTAACGTGGTTCCATTTAAAGATGTGTTTACTGGGTTTTTCTTCATATCTATTGGTATGATGATAAGTATGGAAACATTTCTTTTACACCCAGTTTTAATTATTTTCTTAGCATTACTTGTAATTTTTATAAAAACATTAGTAACTACAATGGCTATAAATATATTAGGTTATTCGTTGGAAACTTCTTTAAAAACAGGGTTGGCTTTAGCACAAGTTGGGGAATTTTCATTTATCCTTGCTACCACAGGTTTACAAGATGGTATATTTAATGAACACCAAAACTCGTTATTTATTACTATTGCCGTTATTTCTATGATGGCTACCCCATTTATGATGCAGTTTTCCACACCTCTTGCTAAATTTTTAAGAAAACTACCATTACCTGAAAAAATTGTAAAAGGTTATTTTCATGAAAAGAAAACCAATAAGAAAAATTATAATGACCATATTATTCTTGTAGGTTTTGGCCTATCAGGCAGAATGATTGCAAAAGCTGCAATACAGTCTGGTATAGAATATATTGTTGTAGAAATGAACCCTAATACAGTAAACTCTGAAAAACAAAAAGGAACACCTATTTTTTATGGTGATGCTTCTCAAGAAGAAATTTTAGAACATGCCTCTATTAAAAAAGCAAGGTCAATAGTTATATCAGGTGCTGATTATAATACTACAAAAAATATAGTAGAAACAGCAAGACGCCTTAATCCTACTTTAGTAATAATAGCAAGAACACGTTTTAAAGCATTTAATGCAAAATTAAAAGAACTTGGTGCTTCAGAAGTTATTTCAGAAGAAGTAGAATCAGCAGTATCTATTTTATCTACCGTATTTAAACATTACTACATACCTGTTGAAAATATTGCTTCTGTTGAAGCAGAGTTAAAACAAGAAGATGTTGCTGCTATTTCTAAAAAACATCAAGATAAAAAAATATCTACTCTTGGTATTAAAGGCTTAACAGTGGAAACTATTACTGTTCCTGTGGGTTCTGTTCATTCTGGAATGTCTATAAGAGCTATTGACCCACGGTTTAAGTATAATGTCAATATTATTGCAATAAAATCTGGAGTGCAGGTTCGTGTAACTCCTGGTTCTGATGATAAAATTAATGATAGAGATGAACTTCTTGTAACTGGTAAAGCAAGCGATATTTCTGTATTTGCATCTATATTAAATGAAAAAGTGGAAGTAGCTACATAAAAACAAAAAAAATGGAACAGGTAAAACCTGTTCCACTTTCTACAAAAAGGAGGGAGTTTATTTAAATGCATTACTATGCAAAAAAATACTAACGTCGCAAGGAAATATATTTCCTACTTGCTATATAGGATATATATATGTTTTTATATAAAATAAAAAGTCTTTTCATTTATATCTTCACATTATCTACAAATTTAATATGATTTTTATTTTACATAGTTTGATTAAATTAGTCTTGTTTATTATAATAAAATGTTTTACAATATACTATTGTATTTACTATATCAATAAACAAGGGTATTATTATGACAGAATTATTTTATCAGTCTTTTTGTCAAAAAATTGACAACGCAAAAAAGGTATTAAACAGGCCTTTAACTCTAGCAGAAAAAATCCTATACTCTCATCTGTTCAATGAAAAAGATATTGCTAACTTTAAACGAGGAACAGACTATGTAAACTTTAAACCTGATAGAGTTGCCATGCAGGATGCAACTGCACAAATGGCACTTCTTCAATTTATGAATGCAGGGCAAAAAAAGGTAGCTGTAAATGCTTCTGTTCATTGCGACCATTTAATTCAGGCTTATAAAGGTGCTGATATAGACTTACCTGTTGCAGAAGAAACAAATAAAGAAGTATATAATTTTCTTCAAAGTGTCGCTTCAAAATATGGTATAGACTATTGGAAACCAGGAGCAGGTATTATTCACCAAGTTGTATTAGAAAACTATGCTTTCCCTGGTGGTATGATGATTGGTACAGATTCCCACACACCTAATGCCGGTGGTTTAAGTATGATAGCTATTGGTGTTGGTGGTGCTGATGCTGCTGATGTTATGACTG
>CALADT010000038.1 GCA_937890655.1 uncultured Mucispirillum sp.
TATATTAATTTTTTAAGTATGCATATATTTTAATAGTATGATTATAAAAACTATATGATATTTTAGTTTTGTATTTTATTAATTAGATTATAGGCATCATTTCGTTTTAAGCCTAATGATTTCATCATTTTAAGAATATCTTTTGAAGAAACATTATCTTGCAATAATTCTTTTATTATTTTTTCATAATTTAAGCTTACAGTTGGTTTTTCTTTAACTATTTTTTTATTATCTACTACTATTATGAATTCCCCTTTTATTGTGATATTTTCTATATCTTCCTTACTGTTTACAAAAACAGTTTCTTCATACATTTTTGTAGCTTCTCTTGTAACTGCAATAGGTAATGGAAAATAGTTTATAAGCATATCCACCGTTTCTTTTACTCTATATGGTGATTCATAGAAAATAATAGGGGAGTTAATATGTAAAAGAGATTCTATTTCTTTTTCTTTCTCCTTTTGTTTATGGGGTAAAAAACCATGAAAATAAAAGCTACCACCACTAAAACCTGAAGCTATAAGCCCATGTATTAATGCCGTAGGGCCTTGAATAATTTCAAAATCAAGGCCTTGATTAATTACTTCTTTAATAACTAACGCTCCAGGGTCTGAAATACATGGCATACCAGCTTCACTAACTAATGCCACATTATCTCCATTTAATAAGCACTCTATAACAGATTTTACTGCCTTACTTTCATTATCTTTATAATAAGATTTACACGGCTTTTTTATTCCTTGAGAGTTTAAAAGGCTTAAAGCCGTTCTTGTATCTTCTGCAAAAATAATATCTACCATACTTAATGTATCTATTACTCTTTTTGATAAATCAGCAAGGTTACCTATGGGAGTGCCTATTACATAAAGCATTAATCTTTTAGCTCCTCATTAATATATTTTTCTGCCATTTTAGCAGCCACTGCACCGTCAGAAGCAGCAGTAACAACCTGCATTAATCCTTTTTTACGCACATCTCCTGCTGCAAAAATACCTTTTACGCTTGTAATAGTATCTTCCCCTGCTACAATAAAGCCACCATTTGTTACTTCTACCATATTTGTAAAAACATCAGAATTAGCATCCCATCCTATAAATTCAAAAACACCATCGCATTTATAATCTACTATATTGCCTGTTTCCATATTTTTTAATTTAACACCTGTTACAGTATTTTCGCCCACTATTTCTTCTACCACATATGGTGTCATAAAATGGATTTTATCATTTGCTTTTGCTCTTTGTTGAATAATTTTTGCTGCACGAAATTCGTTTCTTCTATGAACTATTGTTACTTTTGAAGCAAATTTTGTTAGGTATATACCTTCTTCAAGTGCAGAATCGCCACCACCTATAACTACAACTTCTTTATTCCTAAAAAAGCCACCATCACAAGTAGCACAAAATGATATACCACGCCCTATAAAGTTTTCTTCGTTTTTAGCACCTGTTTTTTTAGGTTTAGAACCTGTTGCCACAATAATAGCTTTACATTTTATTATTCTGCCGTCTTCAAGTATAACTTTTTTCCACTGGCCTTCATCAATAACTTCTACACAGTTACCCTGCCTTAAAATAGCACCAAATTTTTGGGCATGTTTTACAAAATTATCTGTTAATTCATGGCCAAATATAGCATCTACAAACCCAGGATAGTTTTCAATGTGTTCTGTAATAGCCATATTACCACCAGGGAAGTTTTTTTCTAATATTAATACAGAAAGGGCATCTCTTGCTGCATACATCCCAGCAGAACAGCCAGCAGCACCACCACCTAATATAATAAGGTCATAACTTTCAGCTAAATCTTTGTTAAAAAAGTTTTCCATTTAATCCCTCCATAGGATTTGCTTAACTTTATCAGCACTTCCTATTTTCGTTTCATAAATTATTCTATTATCTGAACTAACCACATATAAATGGGGCCAGCTTCTTATTCCATAATTTTTTCCAGCCTGTTTTGTATCTGTTGCAAAAATAATATCTTTATAGTTTATATAATCATCTTCTTGTGTTAGTGCGTTTATATCTTCCACACTATCATAACCTTTTGCAATTATAATAACTTGTGCAAGGCCTTTATCTTGCAAAATCTTAAATGAAGATAATGCTCGTTTATATGTTGTATTAATAATATAATTGGAGAAAAAAGTATGTTTTTTATAGAAAATAACTACTTTTGCTCCCATTATATCATTCATTTTAAAACTTTCACCGTTAAAAGCTGTTAATGTTAATTCCGGTGCCTGAGTTCCCATTTCCAGTGGGTCATTTAGCCTATATATATTTAATAAAGCAAAGGCCACAGCCACAAGTGCAAATATATAAACATTTTTACCTGCAAATATTCGCTTTAAATATGGCTTTTTTGGAGTCATATCCATTATTTTTTAAGCCCTGCAAGTGCTTCATTAATTTTTTCAAGCCTTGCTTTTGCTTCTGCATATGTTTTTTTATCTTTTTCAATAACATTAGCCG
>CALADT010000039.1 GCA_937890655.1 uncultured Mucispirillum sp.
CTCTGCTTTTAATATATCAAGAGCAGGTTGAACTTGGCATTATATCAGCAAATGATACTTACAGGGTAGAGTTACTGCGATATAAGCAGGCTTTAAGGGATATACCCAAGCAGAAAGCATTTCCTGAAAACGTAGTTTTTCCAGAAGTGCCACAATATAAATAATAATAAATGAGATATGGGAGTTAATGCTCCCATGTAATAAAATGTGGGGCATCCCACAAAGGACGACACCCTTTGCAAGAACTGTTACTACCAATAACAGCACGGAAGAACCGCTACCCCAGCCGAATCGCGAACGGCAAGGTTAATATAGCAGTGTTCTTCTAATAAATGCAAGGAGATTTTTTAAAAATGAATTTAAAATTTGAAATTTATCATGGAGACTGCTTACAAGAGCATAATAATATAACAAATTCTAGTGTAGATTTAATTCTCACTGATTTACCTTATGGAATAATGAAAGGTATAGAATGAACTCTAAAACACTCAAAAGGATATGGGTGGGACACAATGATTAATACTGATGAAGTATTTAAAATTGCAAGCAGAATATTGAAAGTAAATGGTAGAATGTTGCTATTTTCACAACAGCCTTTTACGACTAAACTTCTTATGAAACAGCACGATGGTATTAAGCATTTATACCAAATGTATTGGGAAAAAGAACATTTTGGAAATCCATTATCAGCACGAGTTGCTCCTGTTTCTTATATAGAAGAAATATGTGTGTTTAAAAAATTGTATGATAAATATGATGGTAATCCGTTAAGGGTTTATGCAAAAAGCTGTAAAGAATATATCAATAAAACCACAAAGGAAATTAATACGGTTTTAGGTCATGCAAAAACACAACACTTTTTGGGATACGATGGAATACAGTTTGCATTATGCACTATTCAAACTTATGAGGAATTAATTAAACATTTTAATCTTGATAAAATGAATTGTTTTAAAACTTATAATGAATTATTAGAGATTCAATCGCAAGCTAAAATTAAAAGAAAAAGCACTTTTAATCTTTGGGAAGGTAAAGGCAGTAAGAGCAATTTATTAAAATATTCTAAAGATACAAAAAAGTATCACCCTACACAAAAACCTATTAAACTTCTTGAAGATTTAATTAAAACTTTTTCAAACGAAGGTGATACGGTGTGCGATTTAACTATGGGTTCAGGCAGCACGGGAGTGGCAGCAATAAACACTGGCAGAAATTTCATTGGTATTGAAAAAGATGAACATTATTTTCAAACAGCAAAAGCTAGAATAGAAAGTGCATTAAAAAATTGTACAGATATTTGACTAAAAAAATAGGTGGCTAACTGCCACCTTACTCATTAAAAAATTAAAACGATTTTAAGATTTATATTGTAATAATATTTTTCCTTATCTCATCATTTATATAAAAATTATCTCGCCACGATATAGGTAGTTGGGTAGTTTAAATATTTATTTTATAATCATAATATAAAATAAATATTTAATATACTTTACAAATTAATTTTATATAACATTACATTATATCTATTTTATTTATGTATTTTTTATTAACTTATAACAATAATTCAAGTAAAATTTATTAATAATTATTTAGTATTAAAAGCATAAAAGAAGTAAATACATTATATTAGCTTTTTTCCACTACATAAAAAAGGCTTTATAGTATAGGAAAAATAACAAGTAATAAAATCATATAATATTTATATATAAAATTATAACCATATTACAACTATATTAATAAATAAATCATTAATAATTGTATATTATTTTAACTCAAAAACTATAATATATTATCTTTTTATTTTAATGGTGGTTTTTAAATTTAATGCTGTTATAAGCCCTATTACACATATTACAAAACAGAATATAAACCCATAATCTGAACCATATTTATATATATCATTTATAGATGTATAATCTTGTCTTGACGTACCAAAGGATAATAATGCAGAAGAAAGTGCTGTGCCTGCTGCCCCTGATAGCTGATGAAGTGTATTTAATACTGCCGTACCGTCTGGGTTATATTTATTTGGTAGTGCGTTTAGTGTGTTGGCCTGTGCCGGTATATGACAAAAAGATACCCCAAGCATTAATGTAAAATATGATATAATAGCATTAATATATGTTTTTTCTGATATAATTATATAAAGCATAGCTAAACTCATAAGTGTAAACCCTGGAATAAGTAGTTTTCTTACTCCATATTTACTATATTTTATACCCATTACAGGAGCAATTAACCCTGTTAGTGCTGCCCCTGGAAATAATATAAATGATGATTCTAGTGCTTTTTTACCTAATCCGTTTTGTGCATAAATTGGTATTAAAAAAGCAAGTGCTAATATTACACTCATGGGAACACATACTGTAATTAACCCTAATTTAAACATTTTATAATTAAGCACTTTAGTATTAATTAATGGATTACTGCTTTTTTTCTGCATATATAAAAATAGAAAAAGCATTACAATACTAAATAATATTAAAAGAATACCTTTATAACTTGTTAAACTTAAACCTATTATAAAAGATACAAGCCCTGCACTGCTTATAATAAATGATTTTATATCTAAATAATATTTACTATCTTTTCTTATATCCCTTATGGTTATACTACCCATGATAAATGATATTATAAGAACAGGCACCATAAACAAAAATATCCAACGCCAGCCAAAATATTCAGAGATTACACCACCTAATACAGGGCCTAATACAGGAGCAAAACTAGCCACAAAACCTGCAAGGCCTAATAAGGCACCACGCTGTTGTGGAGCACATTCTTCTAGCACAATATTTGTTAAAAGTGGTAATGAAAGCCCTGTGCCTACTGCCATAATAAGCCTGCCTAATAAAAGCATAGTAAAATTAACTGCAAAACCTCCAAGCAATGCACCTAATACATTTATTATAACAGCCATTTGGAAAAGTAGTTTTGTAGATACAGTTTTTACAAGAAAAGGAGAAAGTGGTATAGCCACTGCTAATATTAATAAAAAACCTGATGTTAGCCACTGAACATATATTTCTGTTACATTAAATTCAGTCATTAAAAATGGCGAAACAATAGCAAGGCTTGTTTCTGAAAATATTCCTAAAAATGTTAGTATAGCAAGTGATACAACTGTGATTATTAAAGACTTTGAGATATTAGAACCCATTTTACCCCCATACATAAACTTATAAATGTGTGATGGTAGTTGGATAAGCTGGACGCCATCTTTCCAGATGGCTTATATAAACATATTTTATTATTTTTGTAAACAATTATATTAATTGAACGCCATCTTTCCAATGATGATATGCTGAAGATATTATTTCCACACTGGCTTCAATACCCATATCGCTATTTACACATAAATGATAAGAACGCATATTACCCCACTTTTTATCAGTATAGTAATCATAATATGCTGCCCTGTCTTTATCATATTTTGTTATGAAAGATTTTACATTTTTTACTTTATCACCATATAGTTTTGTAATACGGTCAA
Source organism: uncultured Mucispirillum sp. (assembly GCA_937890655.1). Taxonomy (GTDB): domain Bacteria; phylum Chrysiogenota; class Deferribacteres; order Deferribacterales; family Mucispirillaceae; genus Mucispirillum. Next base: position 3,494 of record CALADT010000039.1, read on the forward strand.
TCCTATTATCAAGAGAAGCATATACAAAAACATTCATAACATCATCCCTATCTCTTAATACATAGTCTGCACATCGTCCAACAATAATACAGTCCCCTTCAGAAACTATTTGATTAATTACCTCTGCTTCTGCCTGAAAAACTACATTTGTTAATGGAAGTTGTAAACTAACATCATAGCCTGCGTATTTAATAGCATCTTCCCTATATAACTCAACATCGTTTATAAACTGTTCAGAAATACCGCTTTT
>CALADT010000040.1 GCA_937890655.1 uncultured Mucispirillum sp.
CATAATTAGTTTTTATAACATCATCTAAACTAGAAGTATCTTTTAATTTAGAAAGCATATCAGCTTTTACTTTTAATGTATCTTCTATAGCATTTTTTATTGCCTCATCATCAAAATTTGCATTAGTTATTGTAATAAAAAGGTTTTCACTAACCATATGGTTAATTTCTTTTGAAATAGCAATACCTTCTTTCCTTGCCTGCCTTAATACAGCAGAAAGAGATTTAGTAACGAAAACAAGTAAATCTTGTAAATTTGATGTAATATTATTTTTACCACATACACCATTAATTGTGCAGCCTTTATTACCTGCTGTTTCTTGACATTGATAACAAAACATTTGAGTTTCCATTTTTTCCTCCGAAAAATTAATGCGACAAAAGTTTTATACCATATAAATTTGTAGAAAAAAATGACTTATATCAATAAAGAAAAAAAATGGGGAAAAACCCCATAAAAATATTCAATATTTTAAATTAAATTTTACCTAAGGAAAAATCTTCCACAAGGTTATCCACAAGCTCTTGAATATTATCAATAGTGTTATAAATAACAGCATTATCATAATCATTAAGTTCATCTTGAGCTGCTTCTGTTTCTTCCATAATAACTTTTAATTCTTCAACAGAACGCTGTAAGCTTAATAAGTTGCCTTGTGCTTTAGCCATTAATTCCACAGCATCTAAAAGCGTATCAAATTCATCTGATTCTAATAATGATAAAGCATCAATATTTTTATCATTTTTATCCATTTTATCCCCCGAAATAACAAGTATTTTTAATGTTTTAATCAGTTAATAGCAAATTAAATGCCAAATCATTCAGATTTAAAAATATATTCTTGTATAATATCAATAGCATCATCAATACAACCATCACAGCTACGTAAAACATTACCTGTATTTATACCTTTTATATCTTTACAGTATATAGAACCCACTTTTTCTTGAAATGCTTGGTTTAATGTAGCAGTTAATTTATAAGTATGCCCTTTTGTTTTTTTAACACTATTTATGCCACCACTATTACATAACCCTGCTATAATTATTGCAGCAGATAAAGCACCACAACTACCCTGCAAGTTACCTGTTCCTGCCCCAAAACCTTCGCTTAATTTAAAAAGAGTATCTTCATCTATATTTAATTTATCTGCAAATACTCCACAAACTGATTGGGCACAGTTGTAACCTTGACTATGGAGTAAGGCTGCTTTTTCTTTAAGATTATCCATATTACACCTTTAAAAAAATAACTTATTACATTGAAAGTTATAATATTTAAATAAAAGTTAGTCAACTTATTATATAATATTACATACAAAAAACCCCATTTATTATACATAAATGGGGCTTATTAAATAATTATAAGAATTTATAATTTAATTTACCTAACAGAACCTGCATCACTTCCATCCCATTGAGAAACAGCATCTGTTTCAATTTCTGGAAGGTCGCCTTTAATATAAACAGGAATTTTTTCTTCATTCCATTGTTTTAAGTAATGGTCAAGTAATGTTTTAACTGGTTTATAAAGCATAACAAGAAAAGTAATGTTTATTATTGCCATAAAACCCATTAAAAAGTCCCCTAAGTTCCAAATAGTATCTAATGATGCAATAGAACCACCTAAAACAAGTAATAAAGTCATCATAACTACTAAATAGTAACCAGTTTTTGAATCTTTAATAGAAGATACACCTGTTTGAATATAGAAGAAATTACCTAAAATAGAGCTAAAAGAAAATAATAATACACATAAAGTAATAAAATGTGCACCAAAAGCTCCAAAATGAGTTTGCATTGCATACTGCATTAAAGCAATCCCTTCATATGTTTTATCTGATTTTAATACTTCTTCCATAGCTTCAGGAGAAAGTAAAAGAATAAAACCAGAAACAGAACAAACAAGTAAAGTATCTGTAAATACTGAGAACATTTGTATAAAACCTTGACGAACAGGGTGAGTTGTAGAAGCTGCTGCAGCTGCGTGAGGAGCACCACCCATACCTGCTTCGTTGGAGAATAAACCACGTTTTAAACCTACTGCTATAGTTGTCCCTATGGCACCACCAAATGCTGCATCTGGGTTAAATGCTTTAGAAACAATTAGTGAAAACATATGAGGAACTTCTGTTATGTTCATTATAACTACAACTAAACCTAATAATAAAAATGGAATAGCCATTATAGGAACAAGGTAAGTACATACTTTAATAACAGCTGTTCTACCAGGGCTTAATAAAATAAAAGCCACAATTATAGTAAGAATAACACCTGTTAAACCTGTACTTATACCATAAGAAGAATGAGATAAGGCTTTTGAAATAGTATTAGCTTGAACACCATTAAAAGCAGTATAAGTAATAATCATAATTGCTGCAAATATAGTAGCTACAACAGGTAATTTCAGTCTATTTCTAATGTAAAAAGATGCACCACCAACATATTGACCAGCAGAATTTTTTTCTTTATAAAACTGTGCTAGAGTTGCTTCTGCAAAGGCTAATGCACTACCAAACAATGCCATTACCCACATCCAAAATAAAGCACCAGGACCACCAGCAGTAACTGCCGCCATAATTCCTGCCATATTACCAGTTCCAACACGACTTGCTGTGCTTATTGCATAACTTGCAAAACCAGAAGTCCCACCACCATGATGTTTAGCAAATAATAAACTTCCTGCATGAAACATATATTTAAATTGAGAACCACGTATTATTATGGTAAACAATACAGCCACAACAACAAACACATATAAAACTATATGTTCAAATAAAATATTAGTTCCAGCTTTTAGGAAAGCATCAACTTTTGATAAGTCTATACCCATATATTATTTTCCTCCTAATAAAATTTTAAAAAAAATTAATATTTATGCCTTTGTATATATTTTTTTAATACAAAAAAGCCTTTTTTTATTAAATTATAATATTGATAATAATATAATTTATTTACTTTACATTTTTTTTTATATAAACTATTTTAAATAATTAAAATAACAGGTGTAACATTAATAAATTATTTAATTTTATAGCATCAAAAACTGGTTTTACCCT
>CALADT010000041.1 GCA_937890655.1 uncultured Mucispirillum sp.
TAAAATTTATTGGGGATATGCAACCATACCATTAAACCAATTAATATCTTTGTATAGTAATACTAAAACTAATACTAGTTCTAATAATATTAGTAGTAATAAAACAGAAATAACATATGTAAAAGAAGATAGTTCTTTTTGTTTTACACCAAATAGTATATTTAAAGACCAAAGGAAGCAATTACAGGATGATAACAAAGTAATTGTAATCGTTGCATCATTTGGTAAAGAAACTAAACTAGTTCAAGATTTAAATAAAGAAAATATGTATATTATTTTTCCAAATAAAAAAAGGCTTATAAATAAGGTTCAATTATTAGAAAAACATTCATCCTATTATGGAAGGTCATATTCTTATATTAATAAAAATGGTGTAATAAAATATATACACTGTAAAGATGAAAATAAAGCGTTAGAAGGTAAGCCAGATGATGAAAATATTGTTCCAACTTATAGTTTTGGTATAAAATTAGATAAAGATCAAGATATTTCACGTGATAATTTATTTAATATTAAATTTTTAAAATGGTTAAAAATTACAGTTAAGTTAAATATAAATAAAGCAGAAAAAAATAGAGAGGAAGAAGAATTTTTAAAAAATACCTGTAAAAAGATAATAGAAAAATATAGATATAATCCATTAGACATTAAATTCAATGAGTTTAGTAGTGGTAATATCGTAGTTGAAGTAAATAAGGAGATAATATCAAAAATAACAAATAACAGTTATAATGACATTTCTAGTATTATAAATTGTAAAATAAGTAACCATGAAAATAATAAGAAAAATGTTAATAATAGTCAGATTATATATAATACAACAGCTAATGATCCATCACTTAATAATAATATTTATTACTATGTATTAAATCCAGACGAACAGAATGGTGCAGTTATTTTGTGTCCATATATAGACACACCAACACTAGAAGAAGGTATGTATGTTCAGTTAGGGTTTGATGCTAACGATGTGGCAAATTATATGGCAAAAGAAATTGATTATAATGTAAATTCAAGAAAAGCAAATGAAATAAGAGGATATACTCTTTCTGATGATCTATTAAATATGTTGTCAACAATGGTTAATACAGTATCGGATAAACTATCTGATAATAAGATGTTGATGGATCAACACGATCAAAGTAAATATTATTTTTTTTATTTAGCTGTTGATACAAATAGTTATTGGGATCACAAGTGGCTGTTATCAGCTTTATTTCCAAGTATGGGTTTATCAAGACGTTTTCATCATGTATATAAGGGAATAGATATACCATATGATGTGTGGTCAAATATTCATTTTGGTGCAATAGGTAGGTATTGTGATTTTGATGAATTGATTTTACTGCTAGCGTCGAATGTTGCACAAAAAGGATCAGATTTGAAAGATATTATAGGACTTGTTTTAAAGAACTCATATTGTAATTCATATGATATATACAATTATAGAGCATATCTTGAAAAGCTATATACCCAAAAATGTATCGAGTATCGTAAAGAGTTAAAAAAAAGAATAGAAAATGGCATAGGTGATACAAAATGTGATAAACATGCTATTAATATAGGTTTTGCTATATATAATGAATTTGTAAAAAATAATGAGCAAGTGAATGCTGATGATATGGTAGGTAAAATAATGGATGATGTTATATTTAAAGCATATTTTGATACAGGAGAGTGTAAAGATGAGGGAAATAGCTAACAAGAAAGATAGTTTAAAAGAAACAAAACATACTTTTTATTCAATATTCAAAATTGTATTATACACAATAAATATTTTGTTAGGTTGTATTTATATATTTATGGCTGCGGGTAGATCGCTAGACAAAATTTTTAGTATGGATGGATTATTGAGTGCACTAGTTGCGGTTGTAATGATTTATGTTTTTAGTATATGGTCACTTTTAAGCCCAATATATGCCTTATATATGTCATTGATATATATTTTTTAAAAGGATAAAATATTATGAGTAAAAAAGAAAAAATAAAAAAAGTTTTAAAAAAAATTATATCATTTATTTTTAAAGTAATATTTTTTTCTCCTTTAGCATTTTCCGCTTTGAGTATAATCTCATCGTTGGATCTATACGGGTATAAAATTTTCTTATTTGGAATTCAACTTTCAGAAGAAACAGTATTAAGCATATCTGATAATTTATCAAAAATAACAGAAGAATATACACTACCTTTTTATGGTAACAACTTCAAAATAGAACAGTATAAGAGAGAAGGTCAGCTTTCTGGTAAATATGTGGCAACTGTATCTAAAGACCCACATGATGATAATCTTGTAAATTTTGATGCAGTATTTTATTATGATACAATTTCTAATTGTGATAAATATTATGAAGTATCCTATAACCCAGTAACACAAAAAGCCTTATGTATATATAGTGATTATTCATTTAAAATACGTAA
>CALADT010000042.1 GCA_937890655.1 uncultured Mucispirillum sp.
TTTTTCATTTTTTTATAATTTATAAATGACTGTAATGTATTAGTTATCATAATACCATCCTGCTCTATTTTGTATTAGTAGTTATTTAACATCTTTTATTATAAACCACTTTATATGCAAAAAATATTCTAGTAATAACCTTAAGAAATTTTAGATTTATCTTGAAGATTATATATCAAATATTTATTTATATTACAATTATTTATTTTATAAAAGTAACGTAAATATAATACTATCAAACATATAATACTAACATACAATATATTTTAAACTACATATACTATATAAATATATATTAATAACACGATACATAATGGGAACTATACCATAAATTTATTAATAAAACAAGGAAAACTACTAAAAAAACCTTTATAATTGTAAGCTATAATTTTTTTATACTCTATGATTTTATATGCTATTTTCTTTAAAAAAACACTATTTTTAACTTTTATAATTAATAATATTATACTAATAACACTAATAACTTTTGATTTTTACATATGGTTGTTTTATTGTGTTTTAGTATATTTATAAGTTTTTATTATTTTCCTAAAATTGATAAATTCAAGATATTGTTAATGGGGATAATTATATTATTTTCTAGGATAATATTTTTATTATATTCATCAATTTTTTTAACTACTGATTTTATTGTATTATAACTGCCACCGTTTTTTTTAACATCTTTTATAAAATATGTAATAGATATTTGTTTATTATTTTCATAATCATGTATAATATCTTGGAGTAGATTATTAATACGTTCTTTTTCTTGGTTATCAAGTATTATAAAATCTTCTGTAATACGTTCTGTTTCATACAACGCATAACTATGGGTGGGAAGTGCTGCAAAAGGTGCAAACTGTGCTGCTCTTGTAATAATATTCATAGGTATATGGGTTTTTGATACAGGGCATTTTTTATCAATAATATCACCATAATATTTATAGCTATCCATTATGCTTTATGGCCTCCTATTTGGTTATTTCTGTCTATTCCTGTGGCATTATCCATTAAATTAATACCTTTTAGTATGGCATTTTTTCCAAACCGTCTTTTTATATTTAATACTGCATGCTGCATATTTTTCTTTTGTTTCTTGGATTTTTTTATTATTATCTTCTTCTAAAAAATCAAGTATAGACATACTTTTTATAACTGCCCTGCCCTCTGGTAATACATTATTAAATGATATACTAACTTTTCTAATTAAAAGATTTTTATGTGTAATATCTTGAAAAAGTTTTGCAGCTGCCGCAACTATTTCCACAGTTGATGAAGTGTAGTCTTTTAAATTAATAGTGCCGTGAGAGTTTTTAGGTTTTGCTCTGCCAAAAGAATCTATTTTCACTTCGCCATTATATAATATACTACTATTTTTCATATTCTCTATATCATAACCAACTGTTAATACTATTTGGTTAGTTAAAAGTGCTTTATCAACTAATTCAAGGCACAAATTATCTGCCATTTCTTTTAAAACCATAAGTGCATCTTTATTACTGTATGGGTTATGCAACATTTGGGAAGAACCTATACTTTTGCTTTCAGGCTTATATTTTTTTATATGTTCCATAGTGCATGGTTCTACTCCCCAAGCATGGTCAATTAAAAGTTCTGCATTTACACCAAACAGTTTATAAAGAAGCTCCTGATTATGGTAATTGTTACTATCTCCTAAAGAACACCTTGCAATATCTCCCATAGTATATAACCCGTATGATGCTAAACGCTCTGCATAGCCTTTTCCAACTCTCCAAAAATCAGTTATAGGGCTATGGCTCCATAATTTATGTTTATATAATGTTTCATCTAAATAAGCTATTCTTACCCCCTCACTATCTGCTTTTACAAACTTTGCTTCTATATCCATTGCCACTTTTGCAAGATATAAATTAGTGCCTATACCTGCTGTTGCTGTAATCCCTGTGGTTTTATAAATATCTGTAATAATTAATTTAGCAAGATTATATGGGGTTATATTATATACAGGTAAATAGCTTGTAATATCAATAAACACTTCATCTATGGAGTAAATATGTATATCCTCCGGTGCTATATATTTTAAATAAATTTCATATATTTTTGCACTATATTTAACATAATGTGCCATACGTGGTGGTGCTGCAATAAATGTAAAAGATAATGACGGATTATTATTTAACTCAACTATATTAAAAGATTTATTTGTAAACTTTTTAAAAGGAGCATTCATTCGCCTTTTATAATTAATATCAGATACTTTCTGTAACACTTCAAAAAGACGCGGCCTGCCGGATATACCATAAGCTTTTAATGATGGTGTAACAGCAAGACATATGGTTTTTTCACTGCGTGATTTATCTGCCACCACAAGATTTGTTACCATAGGGTCAAGGTTTAAATCCACACATTCCACAGAAGCATAAAAAGATTTTAAGTCTATACACATATAAAGTCTATTTGACATATTATACTCCATTATAATAAAAAATAGAACATATGTATGATACAATATTTAAAGAGAAAAGTAAAATAGAAAATAAAAGAAAATATAAAAATTTTTAAAAGGCTATATTTATTAGTTATTTAGGTGGTAGATTTTTCATAATATTAATAGCCTCATCAATATTTGCCAAAAATACATCTACAATAGTTGGGTCAAAATGAATACCGGATTGTTCTTTAATATAGCTAATTGTTTGTTCTAAAGTCCAAGAGTTTTTATAAACTCGTTCAGACATTAAAGCATCAAAAACATCTGCTATGGCTACTATTCTGCCATAAAATGGTATATCGCCACCTTTTAAGCCCCTAGGGTAACCAGAACCATCATATTTTTCATGGTGAGAAAGTGCAATAACGGCGCCTGCATCTAAATATTTACTTTTAGAGCCAGATAGAAGTTCATATCCTTTAGTAGTATGTGTTTTCATAAACTCATATTCTTCGTCTGTTAGTTTGCCGTTTTTATTTAAGATATTATCGGGAATACCTATTTTACCCACATCGTGCAGCGGTGCAGAATACAGCATTAATTCTTGTGCTTCATTACTGCCGCCTAATTTTTCCATTATCATAGCAGAGTATCTACCCACCCTTAAAATATGGTTGCCGGTATCTGCATCTTTATATTCTGAGGCTTTACCTAAAAGCAGTAATGATTCCAGCTCACGTTCTTTAATAGTTGCAACTGATTCTTCTACTTCTTCCTGTAATATATTTCTGACAGTATAAAGCATACGTCTTGAACTTCTTAAATTTGCCATATTTTTTAGCCTGTAACATAATATATTACTACTTACAGGTGTTATTAAATAAGCAGTTACCCCTGCTTTATACATATTGATTTGTGCTTCTTCACTATCTATACTTGAAAGAATGTAAATAACTAAATCGCTGTCGTATTTATAAAGTGATGAGATAATAGAAACAAGTTCTTCTTCACCATTATAGTCAATAAAAACCATACCTACATATTCGCTGTTTGTAATGGTGCTGTATATTTCATTAATGTCATTTATGTAAGTAATCTCAATATCGTTATCAATAGCAACAGTTTCTAACATCTCTCTATTTTCAGTAACTGTATTGTAGTATATTATATTAACGCCATATTCTTCCATATTCTTACCTTGTTGAACGCTTTATTTTATAAACAGCATCTTTTAAATCATCTATTAATGGGTAAATATCATCATTTATACCACTATCAAGATTAGATTTAATTTTTTCAAGAATATCCACTGTTCTATGAAAAGAAAAATTACTAGACATAGTAATAAGCTTTTCTATGATATAGTAAGATGAACCCTCGTTTAACTCCCTTACTGCACCAGTTAAGTTTTGTATATAATGCCATGCACTGTTACAGTAATCGTTAATTACATTGTAGATTTCCTCAGTATTATCTGTTTGCAAATATGAAGATACACCATTTATAATCTCATTTTTTATAGATGGTTCTTCTTCAAATAAATACCTGCCTAAAACGGACTCTAATTTTGATTTAACTATTGGTTTTGCTATAAAATCATCCATTCCAACACTGTGGTAACTTTCAATATCTTCTTTTATTTCATTAGCTGTTAAGGCCACAATAGGAGTATGGAACATATTATGTTCTTTTTCATACTTAATAATCTCTCTTGTAGCTTCCATACCGTCCATAAGTGGCATATATATATCCATGAATATTATATCATATTTATTCTGCATATATTTTTCAAGTGCTAACTGACCGTTTTCCACACTGTCTACATTTAAGCCCATATTTGTAAGGAGCATTTCTGCAAGTTTTAAGTTTACATCGTTATCATCTACAAGTAACACATTACCTGTAAACGTATGATGTTTTAATTTTTTATTTTTAGTTGTAATTATTTTATTTTCACCTTTTATGGCAGCTAATGTATCCATTAATTTAGTTATGGTAAAAGGTGGAGTAACATGGAAAATATTATTTCCTTTTAATGACATAACTTTATTGCTGTGTGGTGATATGGTAAATAATATATATGTTTTATTATGATATTCATTAATAATTGATGAAATAAAATCATAGTCATTATGATCACAGTTAATAGCTATTATGTTATTTGTATCATCAAGTAAATCATTTTTATCATAGGAATATTTTACTTTTGTTTTAATATTTTTAAAGTATTCTTCATATAATTCCTTATGTGAACAATCTTTATTACAATCAAATAATAATATTTTCACATCACTACAATCTTTTTTACTTCTTTGTTCTTCTTTATGGGCAACAGGTAAATCAAGAGTGAAATAAAACTCACTACCCTCACCGTATTCGCTATATAGGTTTAGTTTAGAGTTCATAGCAGAAGTAAGGCTTTGTGATATGGCAAGCCCTAACCCACTACCACCATATTTACGAGATATGGAAACATCTGCCTGTGCATAGGCGTTCATTATGATGTTTTGCTGGTCTTTTGAGATACCTATACCTGTATCTTTAACAGAAATACGCACTCTGCAACTATCATCATTTTGGGAAATAATAGAAACCCGTAAAATAACTCTGCCACCTTCATCTGTAAATTTTATAGCATTTGAAAGTAGGTTTGTAATAATTTGCCTAATGCGTAATGGGTCCCCCACAAGATATTTTGGCATTTCCACACTGAAAAAACAAAAAAGTAGTATATTTTTATCCATAGCACGAGCAGCATATATAGATGCAGAATCTTCAAAAACGTTCCATGCATTAAAATCAATATTTTCTAACTGCATACTGCCACTTTCTATTTTAGAAAAGTCAAGAATATCATCCATTATACTAAATAAGTTTTCTGAGCTAGCACTAATTATTTTTACGTATTCTTTTTGTGCTTTGTTTAACTGCGTATCTTTAAGTAAATCAATAAACCCTATAATACCATTAAGTGGTGTCCTTATTTCATGGCTCATATTAGCAAGAAATTCACTTTTTGTTCTTTCTGCATCTTTTGCTCTTGTTAGTGCTGTATGAAGTTCGTTTTCCTTTTGTTTGCGGTTAGAAGAATCCCTTAAAATATAAAGAATACTTAACTTACCTTTATATATTATTTTTGAAATGGATAAATCCACAGGAAACCTAGTTTTATCATGCTTTATAGCCTCTATTTCTATGGTTTTACCCTCTTGAGTGTCCGATAATACAACATTTTTATACTCTTGAGAGAAAATATTAGGCACAACCGGTTTACCTACAAGCTCCACATAGTCCACTTCAAAAAGCTGTTCAAAGGATTTATTTACAAGTAACACATCATTATTTTCATCAGCAATTAAAACAGCATCATAAGCGTTTGAAAATATTTTATGAAACATGGCGATATTTTCTTGAGAGTGCTGTTCTGCCTCATAACGTTCTGTAATATTAACCCCTATTGCTGTAATAAATAAGGCTTGATGACCGTCTTTTAAATCTCTGCCTGTAAATGTAGAAAAATTCCACTCTACATATACTGCCTTGTTATTAAACATGTTTGATGATATAAAATGGGGAATATTTTCGTTACCTTCCCTAAGTAATGACATAATATATGCAACACGTCGCCTATACTCCACAGGTAAAAAATTTTCATATTTTTCGCCGATAATCTTTCTATCAGGGTAAATTTTAGGCATTATGCTATTTGTTCTAATAATTTTATCATTCTCATCAATAATAAATATAAAAAACCCTTTAGAATCAAGTATATGGCCTATAAAATCACGTTCTTCTTTTAATTCTTGGGAAATAACTGCTTGGTTAAATATGGATTCTTCCAGCTCTTTTTTAACGTGATATGTGTGCCTTTCATTCTCAACAATAGTTTTTACCATAGATTCAAATGATGAAATAAGTTCATTAATTTCTTTATAACCACCCTTTAGTTTAGAAGATGAGTAATTGCCTTGAGATATTAACCTGCAAGATTTTTGCATACGTCTTATAGGGCTTGTAGTAAGATGCGCTAATAAATATGCAACACAAAGCAATATTATAAATAATGGAATAATCATATTACGCATTAATGTTCTAATTTGGTCTAATTCGCTAGTATCTTCGCTCATATC
>CALADT010000043.1 GCA_937890655.1 uncultured Mucispirillum sp.
ATTTTACCAACGGCTTGAACTGCATCAGTATGAACAATAGCACCTTTTTTGCTGGCTAGTGCTGCTATTTCTTTAATAGGCTCTATTGTGCCAATTTCGTTATTTGCAAGCATAACACTTACCAAAATAGTGTCATCTCTTAATGCGTTTTTATAAAATTCCATATCTATAACGCCCTGCTTATCCACAGGTAGATATGTTACTTCAAACCCTTCTTCCTGCTCTAAAAACCTAAAAGTTTCAAGAACTGCTTTATGTTCTATACATGATGTTATTAAATGTTTTCCTTTATGTTTGAAAGCTCTTGCTGTTGAAATAATAGCAAGATTATCAGATTCTGAACCACTTGCTGTAAAAATAATTTCTTCTGGGTCTGCATTTATTAGTTTTGCTACTGATTTTCTAGCCTTTTCTTCATAAGGACGAACTTCTCTGCCTATGGAGTGTATGCTTGATACATTACCATAAAAATCACTAAAAAAAGGAACCATAGCCTCTACCACTAAAGGGTCAACCCTTGTTGTTGCACTGTTATCAAAATAAATAGCCATAATCTTCTCCCACTTATACAACCTGCTATACAGTAAAATGTGCCTGTGATTTAGACATCATATCTGCGATTGTAATTTTTTCCAAATAATCATCACAAGTTTTTTCAAGCCCAAGCCAAAGCCAGTTTACAGCACAAGATGTAAAATTTTTACAATCGTTAACTGCCCCACAGTCCTCTGTTTTTAATGGGCCGTCCATTGTGTTGACAATTTCTTTTAAATTTATTTTATGCGGTGGCCTTGCAAGCATATAACCACCACCTACACCCCTTGAACCGGTAATAATATTTACCTGTTTTAGTTTAGTAAATATTTGTTCAAGATATTTTTTTGAAATATCTTCAAATTCTAATATTTTTAATATACTAATAGGTTGTTTATCGCCCCCTAACATACAAAGGGCATAAATAGCTCTTATTGCGTATCTACTTTTAGTTGTTATTTTCATAAAATCCACCTTAATTTTTTTTAATAGATTTTAGCTCTTTCTCAATCTCCACTACTCTATCAATTATACAATTAAAGGCATTAGCAACAGGGTCTGGTAACATGGTATGGTCAAACATATCATTCCTATTATCAGAGCCGGTTATCCTACCTGGCACACCAACAACAGTTGCATCATCAGGCACTTCATGTAAAACAACAGAGTTAGCACCTATCCTTACTCTATGCCCTACACTAAACGGGCCTAATACTTTTGCACCTGCCCCAATAACCACATTATTACCAATAGTAGGGTGACGTTTTTCTTTTTTTAAAGAAACGCCCCCTAAAGTTACACCATGGTATATTGTAACATCATCACCTACTTCAGCTGTTTCTCCAATAACAACCCCCATACCGTGATCAATAAAAAAACGTCTTCCAATTTTAGCAGCAGGGTGGATCTCAACCCCTGTAATAAACCGAGCAATCATGGAATTAAACCTTGCTATAAAATGTAAATGGTGGTGCCATAACCAGTGGGACACCCTATGCATAACAATAGCATGGTAGCCTGAATAACAGAAAAAAACTTCTAAATAATTCCTTGCAGCAGGGTCTTTATCCATAACTGTTTGAATATCTTCTTTTAATGTTCTAAAAAACGCCATAAAATATACCGTTAAAGTAGACTTTTATCTCTTAAAAACAGGGTATATAAAAATATACCCTGTGTATTTGCACAATTAAAATCCCTTACGAACTGCACATGTTCTTGGATTTATAAATATAATAACCGTTATGTTTATAACAGTCAATAACTAAATTAGTCCTCTGGTGAAATAGCTTCCACAGGGCATTCAGCAGCACAAGCACCACAATCAATACAGATATCTGCATCGATGAACGCTTTATCGTTTTTTTCGCTTATAGCAGATACAGGGCAAACTTCCATACAAGAAGTGCAAAAAGTACAAGTATCTTGATCAACAACGTGAGCCATTTTAATCCTCCATTAAAATAGTATATGATATATGTAACCTAATAGAGAATTTTGTCAAGTAAAATATAACACATAACCCATATTTATTCTATTTTTTTAATATAATATAAAGATGATAAAAAAAGCCCTGTAAAAACAGGGCTTGTGGTTAGTTAAAATTTTCTTCTTTTAACTCTGTTGGTTTAGGATTTATACCTAAGACTTGATTATATGGAGCTTGACTAATATCGTTATAATCTAATTGTTCCACCTTGCTGCTTATTTTTTTTGCTACAAGTTGTGTATCTGGGTCTACAACCATATCATAACCCTTTGGTTTAATATTTTTACCATATAATTTTGTTGTGTTTAATATAAATAAACTATTATTTTCTTTGTATTGTTTTAATTCAAATGTAGATGTTAACCATTTACCGTTTGATATAAGATTTCTACCAACAATACCTTTAACAGGGCTTCCTGTATTCATAGGATTTGATGGTTCTGTGATATTATAAATTGAAACTTGATATTGGTCATCAGACGCATTAGTTCTTATACCATCATTACTCATTACAATTTTTGTTTTTACTGTTACCCTGCCATCACTTTCTACTTTTATAGTCATTCTACCTTTAAATTCATTATTATTAAGTATAATATTTGGAACTAATCCATCACCAGAACAACCATCTTGCTTAAATAATGTTGCAAATTCTTGGCAATTATTAGTAACAGGAACATTAGTTTGGGTTGCAACTATTGCACATATTGGATCCCAACCACAATTATTTTTAACTGCTTTTCCTGGTTTTGTTCCAAAAAAAGTAACTTCATATGTTCCTTGAGCTGAAGAAATAAATGATTGGTTAGAGCTAAAATCAACTAGACCTAATACATCTAATTCATATGTAGCAGTTAAGGTCTTACCATTTGTTGTTAATGCTGTTGCTTTTATTACAGCGACACCATTTTTTTTACCTTGCACTTCGCCTGTATCACTATTAAGAGTAACTATATCGTTACCACTTTCTATATTATATTTTAAAGATTTTAGAACATCTTTAATTACATCATAATTATCAACAATAATTGTTTGTTTTTGATTTTGTTCTAACTTATAACTTGTTTGTGGGAATATTATTTCAGTAAGTTCATCAACAACTTGTATATTAAAAGTTTTTTGATGATTTTTAACAGTTTTTACTGTAAGAACACATGTTTCTGTCACATTTTTAATACTTATGCTGCCTTTACCATTAACGGCAGTAACTTCACCACTTTGACCTTTATCTGTTTGCCAACTAACTTTTGTATCAGTAGTTGTAATTGGTTGTAAAGAAAAATCAACCCTAACTGTTGAACCTTTAAAGAATTTTTTATCTGTTGGTGTATCAATAATAATATCTGTAACAGGTATTTCTTCTGGAGTAACAGGTTTATCATCAAGCCCTGTTCCTATTGCTAAATCTTTTGTTTTATCAAGTAATATCACTAATGTATCATTATTTGTAATAATGCCTTCTTTTACTAATTCAGGATAGCTATCGCCTTTCATAGTAAACTCTAAAGTGTATTTTCCTGTTACCTTTGCACCTAAGTTTGTAAATGTTTTATTAAAAAATTCTTCTCCTAAAGTTTCGCCTGCCAAAGATACTTCTCTTTTCATATCTAAAAGTTTATTGTCAATATTAAGACGCATTAAAACTTCTACTTTCTGTTGATTTAATTTGGAAGTATCTACATTTACTCTAAACTCACTACCCTCTGCAACTGCTTTTTCCTGCCCGTTAATACTTTCATGAGTAACATCGTATATACCTAATAATGCCATAGGGTTTTTTGGAAACTCATTAACAGGAGTAACATTTGGTTTACTAGGATTATCTGGTGTTACTTCAGTCCCCCCCCCATTTTCAGTAGGAACATCTGAACTACATGCAGAAATAAAAAATACAGAAAATACTGTAACTATTAAAAATAGATAAAACGGTTTAAGTCTAAACATTTTTTCACCTCACTATTTTTTTTAGACTGTATAATATATATACTTATTAATAGATTAATGCAAGAAAATTATTTTATTATGATATTTCTATAATAAGGAGTTTATATATTTCTTTATTCCTGTTGAGAGCAGGCATTATTATAACCATATTTACAAGCAAGGTTCATAAAGTTGTTATATAAATCTTTATCTTCTTTAATAGTGTCATACCCTTTGCTATAAAGAAAACCTAGTGAATAGCACCCTGCTCCAAACTGTAATTTACATGATTTATCAAAATAAGATACTGCCTTATTTGTATCATGAGCTACCCCATAACCATATAAATAAAGTGCACCAGCATAAAGGCATGATTCTGCGTTACCACTATTACATTCTTTTATTAAAATTTTATTTGATTTTCTGTAATATGCACCTGATTGATATATATCTTGTGGGATAGATACATTATCAGAATAGATTTTTCCAAGCATATAACATGCTCTACCGTTACCTATATCACAGGATTTTATATAATACCTAGCTGCCTGCACATGGTCTATTTGATGAGAAAGCCCCATATAGTATATATTTGCCACCATATAACATGCTTCGCCGTTTTTATCTTTACAGCCTTTGCCGGCTAAAACAAGCGCTTTTGTATAATCTTTATTTTTATATGCTTTATCCCCATAATCTTCATTATTATTCATACATGATGACGCAAGTATTGTAATAAATAATACCTTTTTCATATACCACCTAACCTACTTACTATTACAAGCAGCAGAAAAACCTAAACTACATGATTTATTATAATAACTTTTTGAATAACTGCTGTTTACTGCCACCCCAAAACCTGTGTAATACATATCGGCTAAAACCTTGCAACCATAAGGGTTATTAAACTCACAAGAATATCTCATATAATCAAAACTTTTTTCTGCATCAATTTTTGAAAGCCTTGAATACTGCCTATACATTTCCCCTAAATATACACATAAGTTAGAGGCACCACTTTTACACATTTTATCACTTCTATATATAATATCTTTCACATCTAATTTATTTTTACTTTTATCTCTGTTATACATATCTATTACTCTTATACAGCCTTCTGGGTTATGTAAAGAACATGCTTTTTCATAGAATTCAAATGATTTATCTTTATTTTGCTCCTTATAAAAATAATGGTTAGCTAATTCTAAACAACCTTTACTGTTACCTAAATCACATGATTTTGTTAGATACTCCACTGCTTTTTCATAAGGGTCTGTAAGGTAATTGTTTAAATAACTTATACCTAACCCACGGCAATCTTCACTTTTATTATCGTTACAGCCTGTTAAAAATATATCAAATGCTTTATTATAGAGTTCATCACGTTTTTTATCGCTTTGCACTGTTCCTTTACCTGTATTATACATATCACCTAAATATAAACATGAAAACCCGTTGTTATCCACACAGCCTTTATTATAATACTGCACTGCTTTTGTATCACTTTGAGATAAATATCGCCCTTCTTCATACAGCCTGCCTAATAAATTACATTCATCACTATTTTGATTATCGCAATTTTCTTTTGCAAGGTGTAATGCAACTTTAATATTACCATTATCATAAGCTATATTTCCACTTTTATGATAAAGCTCTGGTATAAATAAATAAGCATCTGGCCCCTTTAATCTGGCACAGCTTATTACAAAAATTAAAAAAATTGTTAAAAAAAGTAATTTTTTGCTTTTCATATTGCCTGCTTTAGTTTAAATATATATATAAGTGTATTATAAAAGATAAAATTTATCAATTAGAAAGATTATTTTATACAAATTTTAGAGGGTATTATGAAAAAACTTGTGTTGTTGCTTGTTTTTATATGGTTTAATACAACTTGTTTTGCTTCTAATATGACTACTTTTAATATTATTGATAATGAATGCGTTGTTTTTATTCAAGGTTCTAATATTAATAGTAGTATTAATGCCCCTCTTGAAATATTTCTTAATACTGTTACAAAATCTAACTTACAAGTATGGTATATTAAAAAAGACCAATATTCAAGAATAAAATTTAATAATAATACATACTGCGAATTAAAGTCATACTCTGATACAAGCAACGAAGTATTGCTTTATAAAAAAGGCAGGTCATATTATAAAATTGATTTACTTGATGAAAATATATCCTCAAAAGTAAACACGTATTTTGGCAGAAAAATATACCCTATTTTTGATAAACGTAGTAAAGAAAAATATGAAAAATCATACGAAGGTGTTATTTATATTAACCATAACGAAAAAGAAATTTATGATTTAACAAATGGATATTTAGATGATGATGAACAATCTATTTATTTTGAAACACAAGATAATCTTAGAAAACAACTTATATCCAACTTAAACGCTTTAAAAATCCCTTTTAAGGAAGCACATGAAAGCATAAAATATATATCATTTCCTAATAACTATAAAATTACTCTTGACGGGTTAGGTGGTAATGTTATACTTTTCAGGCAAGGCAAAACTCCAGAAGTTATGCCACTTTCATCTATTGATTTAAGAAAACTAAATACTTTTTTTAAAAAAGGAAAATAACAAATGGTAACATTATTTAAAATGAGTAAATCAGAAGGAATGCTAGTTAAAGCATATTGTAAAGACGGAGAAGTTATTACAGGGCTTGTTTCTAGATATATTAAACCGGAAGATAACCTAAAGGATAGGACAACAGGCGTAATAGAGATTGATAAAAAAAGCCATTATGTTGTATTAAAACAGCATGAACTTGATAAGCTAGAAGTTTTTGACCCATCTTCTGGTTTGCCTGTATCTACAAAACCTACTACTTTAGATAGGTTTACATATTTTATGCTTGGTAGAGATATAAATAAATAACATGGAGATAATATGAAAAAAATTATTGTAATGGGTGTAGGTAACTACATACTAACTGATGAAGGAATAGGCATACACGTTATTAAAGAATTAGAAAAAATGCAGTGGCCTGAAAATGTGGAAATATACGATGCAGGCACCACTGGTATCCTTTCTTTTCACAAATTTACAGATGCAGATATTTTAATCGCTATTGATGCTATTGCTTTAAAAGAAGAACCAGGAACCATAAGAATATATAATAAAGAAGATATTATGCTTTCAAAAATGCCTATGAAAATCTCCCCACATCAGTTAGGTTTTCAAGAGACACTTTTTCAAGCAGAACTCCATTCCCACAGCCCAGAAATTGTTACACTTATTGGTGTTGTGCCGGAATCATATGCAGAAGGCACAGAGCTTTCAGAATGTATTCAAGAAGTTTTACCTGATGTTATTAAATTAACTATTGAATACATTAATAAATATGTAGAAGAATACAAATAATTTTAATAAAAGTAAGCTAAAAACTTTTGGCTTACTTTTTTTTACTTATCTTTTTTATTTCATTTATTATTATCTTTTTTAACACTTATAATCTATAATAATTTTTAGCTTTAATATAAGTTATTAATAAATATAGTAATATCTATACTTATTAATTTTTATAAAAACAACTTATAATTTTATAGATAGTTTTATATAAACCATTGATATATAATATTTTTATAATTACTATAATATTATTTCAAAGTGATATTATACTTATTAAGTTTTATTTAAAAATAATTTATAATTTTATTATAAACTAAATACTTTATTTACTGCAATTATTAAATGAATAGATAAAAACATAATAGCATAATAAATACTATAAAAAGCCAATAAACTTATAAAATTTTCATGGTAATAATACTAATTTATAGGGCTTTCAAGCACTTCCACCGGTTTATAATATTTTTTACATTCTTCGTTTATACCACTTCTGCATTCTGCCACTGTGTTTTTATCAAATAAAAATCGTTCTGTTAAAAATTTATAGTTTTTATAGTCTGCACCATTTTTTTCATCAACTGTTGCGTTACTATATTTACTTTCAAATTCTTCTTTTGCAAGCATAAGTGCTGTTTTACCGTTTTTGTTAGTTAAAGTATCATCTGCACCCCTTGCAATAAGCATCATAACTATTAATTTATTACCACTTTTTGCAGCTTCCATTAATAACGTGTTACCTTCACTACCATAAACTGCGTTAATATCTAGTTTACTATTATCTAACAGTGCAAGAAAAACTTTATTTTTATTATAAGGAGCCTTTGCACAGTAATATATTGCTGGGTTATTATCGTTATCAAGTAAATCCACATTTGCTCCACTGCTTATAAGCTCCAACACTAAATCATAACTTTTATATTTACCTAATGCTGCAATATGTAGTGGTGCTTTGCCATCTTTATTCTTTAAGTTTGGGTCTGCCCCTTTAGAAACTGCATGTGCTAACACTGTTCTTATATAACCTTGCCCAAGATTATTTTCACACTGCTCTTTTACTAATATATGTAAAAAATCACTATATTTTGCCCAATTAAGAGAAACTTCTCTATCTATAAATATTTTAGAAAGTTCTACTCTGTTATTTTGGTCTTTTTCATCTGTAAAACTGCCTACCACATCATATACAAGGTTTGGCACATTATTCAGTTTTGCTCCTGATGAAACAAGCTTTGCAAAAACATCAGCATTGCCACCTTTTGCTGCATAATATACAGGGTAATGACCCATAATCTCTTTATTTAAATCAATTTTATTTTCTAATGCTTTATTAATTAGTGATGTATCACCAAAAACACCACCTAAAAGTAATAAACTTTCACCGTTACTTAATGATAAATAAGCAATAGATTTTTTATAACCATGTTTTTCTGCAATTTTTAATGGCGTTTTACCCTTATTATTTTTTATGGTTTTATCAGGGCTTCCTGTTAGTAATGATGTAACATTATCTAATTCTGCAGCAATATGAAGTGGTGTATTACCGTCTTTATTCTGAATATTAATATTCGGCTTATAGCTTGAATATATTTTATAATAATCTTGTGGGCGAATATGTAAAACAGTGTTACCCTTGTTATCTTTTGCGTTTATATCTGCATTATTTTCCATTAAAACTGCAAGGCTTTCTTTTATATGTTCAATATTGTTTTCAGAAGAATTATGAATATAAAAAAGTGGTGTTCTGCCATTTATATCCTTAGCACTAACACTTGCACCTTTAAAAATTAAATATCTAATAAACCCTGCGTCGTGGTCAGGCCTTGATAATGTAATCATTAAAGGAGTTACTTTTTCACTACCTGATGCCTCATCTACTTTTGCATTTTTATCAATTAAAAACCTTGCAAGCTCATAATAGCCTTTTGATATAGCAGTAAATAATAGCGTGTTACCTGCACCGTCTTTTTTATTAATATCTGCACCACTTTCTAAAAGCATACTAGCTTTTTGGCTTTGGTTATTTTTCACAGCTTCAAAAAGCGGCCTTGTTGCGTTATCTACAAGTATATTAAAATCAGCATTATATTTGCTTAATAACTTAATCATTTTTTCATCTTTTGCATAAAATATTGCAGGGTATGATTTATGGCCGTATTTGTTAGAATCAGCACCTTTTGTTAAAAGCTGTTCTGCCATATAATTGTTATTTGTATAAACAGCATAAGTTAGTGGGGTCATTTCCACATGCTTAATACTATCTGTATCTTGAACTTCTATGAAACCTGTGTTATTAATAGCTATATCTTTTTGGTTTAAAACTAAATCAAAAAGCTCTTTTTCGTTGCCTGCTATAATAAGATGAAGTAGCGTAGTTTTATATGTAGAATTATCTTTTTGTTTGACACTATAAGATATGTTAGGGTTTACACCTTTATCAAGTAAAGTTTTTGCTTTTTGGGTATCATTTATAAAAACAGACTGTATCAGCTGGTTTTCATCTTCATTTAATAAGTCATCTTTCATAAATTGATTTAATACACTAGCAGTATCACCAGACTCACCTGTTAATGCTTCATGGGCTATTAAATCACTATTTTCTATGATTTCCTCTGCTGATGTTTGAGCATAAGAATTTAAAGCAATACAAAAATAAAATACAAATAATAATATATATTTATACACAACTTCACCATACTTTTTATAATATATAATACCATAACTTAATACATATAATAAAAAAATACAATTAAAATTTTATAAAATATTTATGTTGCTACTAAAAATATACAAAATTAACTTTCAATATTTTCTTCGTCTTCCATATAGCCAAATTTTCCGGAAAGTATAGCAGCATATTCTATAAGCATAGGTGCTATTTCTTCTTCTATCCTTTCCATACTCATACGCACTTTAGGGCCGGAAACACTTATACCTGCAATAACTTTCCCCATAAAGTCAAGTATAGGAACAGCAACACAGTGAACATCTTCTTCATATTCTTCTAAATCTAAAGCATATGCTCGTTCTCTTATTTTATTAATATCTTCCAAAAGCTCATCAATATTACCCACTGTTTTATCAGTTAGTTTTCTAAAAACTTTGTTTTCATATAACGACATAATGTCTTTATCTTCAAATGTGGAAAGCTGTGCTTTACCAATAGCAGTGGCATAAGCCGGGCCAACATTACCAATACGTGGCATAACTCTTACAGGTTCATCAGTTTCTATTACATCTAGATAAACCACATTACTATGACGTAAAACACCTATATATGTGGATTCATTAAGTTTATTTTTTAAATCAATTAAAACTTGATTTGAAATATCTATTAAGTTTAATTTACTGATATATGCTTGAGAGATTTGAAATGTTTTTACACCTAGCCTAAAGTTGCCTGTGTACTTATTATGCTCTACATAACCAAATTTTTCTAAATTAGCCAATAACTTATTTACATTGCTTTTTGTAAGCTCTAAAGTTGAAACGATTTCACTCATTGAAAGTTCATGGTCGCAATCCCCTAAAAGCTCCAATATATCAATAGCATTGCTAACTGCCTGCACAGCATATTCAGATTTTTCGCGTTTAACTTTCCCATTGTCTAATCGCATAGAAATCCTCCACTTTGATTATTTTAAAACATTATTCTATCTTCCCTGTTTTTTATTATCCTAATTTATATATTTTTTGTCAAGCACAAATATATTTTTTATAAATATTATTTTAAAATATCAATTTATATATACATTTTAATAGTTTATGTATTGTAATTTATTTGATTACTTGTTATATTTATATTAAATTGTGCAGAATAAGGAGATAAAAAATGAGTGCAAAAGTTTATTTTTCAAATATGAAATGTAATATAAATAATTCCCCATTAAATAAGATTAAGAAATTAATTAATAAGTGTGGTATTACTAATATATACGGCAAAAAGGATATTACAGCAATAAAGTTACATTTTGGAGAATACGGTAACACGGCTTTTTTACGCCCTATTTATCTTCGTCCTATTATTGAAACATTAAATAGAATCGGTGCAAAACCGTTTTTAACAGATACAAATACTCTTTATGTGGGTATGAGAACTAACTCTGTGGACCATTTGCATAACGCTAACCTAAACGGATTTGGCTATTCCACATTACAAACACCAATTATTATTGCAGACGGTTTAAAAGGGGAGCTTTTTACAAATCTGCCTGTGCCAAACGGTGCTATATATAAGGAAGCAAAAATTGCAGCAGCTATTGCAAGTGCTGATAAACTTTTTGTAATAAGCCACTTTAAAGGCCATGAAATGACAGGCTTTGGTGGTGCTATGAAAAACCTTGCTATGGGTTGTGCCAGCCGTGCCGGTAAAAACGAGATGCACTCAAGTGTAAGGCCAACAGTAAACCCACACTTATGCACTGCCTGTGGAAGATGTAAAATTTCATGCGACTCTAATGCCATAACTATTTCCAAATATGCAAATATAAACCAATCATGTGTAGGTTGTGCAATGTGTATTTCTGCATGCCCAGAACATGCTATAAGTGTAGATTTTAATGTGTCATGTGATACATTACAGCAGAAAATAGTTGAGTATGCCGTAGCAGTCCATAACCATTTTAAGGAAGTAATTTATGTTAATGTGCTAACATCTATTGTACCTGCCTGCGACTGTCATGGTGGTAACGATGCACCACTTGTGCATGATATAGGGTTTATGTCATCTACTGACCCTGTTGCCATAGATAAAGCAAGCTATGATATGGTATTAAAAACAGCAGGAAAAGACGTTTTCCAAGAAAAATGGCAATACCTAAACCCACAAGATAGCTTTAACCACGCACAAAAAATAGGGTTTGGTAGTTTAGATTATACTCTTGAAATTGTAAAATAATAGAAATTAAAG
>CALADT010000044.1 GCA_937890655.1 uncultured Mucispirillum sp.
ATTTCAGCCAGATATTATACACACTAACGACTGGCAGACAGCTTTTATCCCCTACTATTTAAAATGTGGTGAAGATGCTTTCTTTTGGGGAACGCGTTCTGTATTAACTATTCATAATATTGGTTATCAAGGTAATTTTGATGCTTCTGTATTAGATTATGCTAAAATATATTTAAACGATTTTAACGCCACAGCTTTTGAATCTTTTGGTAGATTAAATATATTAAAAGGCGGCCTTGCATTTGCTGATAAAATAACAACTGTTAGCCCAACATATGCTCAAGAGATTATGGGGCCTATTGGCTCTAGTGGTCTACATGACTTATTGCGTTCCCGCTCTGCTGATCTTTGTGGTATTTTAAACGGTATTGATATGAATGTATGGAACCCAGAAATAGATACATTAATACCAAAACAATATAACATAAAAACATATAAAGCCGGCAAAAAAGCCAATAAAAAAGCATTACAAAAAATGTTTGATTTAAACGATGCTCCAAATATACCACTTTTTGCATTTATTGGTAGGTTTGCTGCACAAAAAGGGTTAGGTTTATTAGCTGGAGCTATTGAAAACGCCGTTAATTCTATGGTATGTCAAGTAGTTATTCTAGGTTCTGGGGATGAAGACGCACAATGGTATTTTGGTGGATTACCTACAAAATATTCTGGTAGAGTTGGAGCTTATATTGGTTATGATGAAATACGTTCCCATTTAATAGAAGCAGGAAGTGATTTCTTTTTAATGCCTTCTCTTTATGAACCTTGTGGCTTAAACCAACTTTATAGCCAAGTATATGGAACACTACCTATTGTTCGTGCAACAGGTGGTTTAGATGATACTATTGAGCAATATAACGAAGAAACGGGAACAGGCACTGGGTTTAAGTTTTATGATATTGACCCACATGCCCTATATAATACAATGGGTTGGGCTGTTTCTACTTATTTTGATAGACCAAAACATATGGAAAGTATGATAAAACAGGCTATGAAAAAAGATTATTCATGGTCTATTTCTGCAGAATTATATATTGGTATATATAAAGAATTAAGTGGTAAGTAATAAAGGGGGAAACTATTCTCCTTTTTATATATAAAAAAGTATTTATATGGAGAAAATATGCTATTTAAAAGTAATGGCAAATTTATAGATGATATAACAGATAGTTTTAATAGGTTCGGTATAGAAACAAAACTAGCAGAAAAAGGTTCATCAAAAAACACTCAGAAATTTGAAATGTATGATTCTATTCATGATTCAGGTTATGTGGCAGTAGCTGTTGATAAACCTGTGGGAAAAAATACCGAAGAAGAATGGAATAATATAATAAATAACGATTTACTACCTACATTAACAAATAAAAATTATGCAGATACAAACCCTGCTTCTGCTTTAATTGTGCCATCTAAAGATATTGATAAAGTAGAAAAACTTTTAATTAATAAAGGGCTGTCCCCTTCTGTTTACCAACTTTTTCCAGGATATGTTGTAGCAGGTATAAATAAAAAAGATACATTAAAACTTATAAATGAATATAAAAATAATCAAGAAAAAAATAAAGAAGAAGAACAAACTAAACCTATTCAAAAAGAGCATACACAAAAAAAAGTTAATAAACCAAAAGAAGAACCTAAAGAAGAAAATAAAGTAGAAAATATAGAACAGAGAAAAAAAGACTTACTAAACGACCTTTCAAATATTGATAATAAAAAAGTATATACTAAAAAACAAGAACCTAGCAAAAGAGAAAACAGTAAACAAGAAAACAAAATAGAAAATAATAATATAAAAAATCCAAAACCCTCCTCTACCATGAAAAAAATGGCTACTGCTGCCCTTTTAGGCACAGCAATAGGGGCAGGAGTTGCAACATACCCTACCGTTAAAGATAATATAAATAATTACCTCACACCACATAATGAAAAAGTGGAACAAGCTGTATTAGATAATGCTACAAAAGACTATTTTGAAAAACTTAAAAACGGTTATGAACAAGATGATGAGCTTTTAAAAATAATATCTGAAAACCCTCAGCTAGCAGAACAGTATATTAATGAATTAGCAAATACACCAGTTCAAACATCTGCTTTAAAAAATCCTTCTGTTTCTCCAGGATTACTACGAGAAAAGGCTGCTTCAAATGATGAAACTGTTAGGAGTGCTGTTGCTGAAAACCCTAATACACCAAAAGATATATTGGAGCATTTAGCAAAAGATAAATCAAACAAAGTGCTTAAATCATTAGCTAAAAACCCTTCTATATCACAAGATATGATGGAAGATTTAAGTAATTATTCAGGTTTACATAGTGATATGATGGAAAACCCTGCCATTACTCCAGAAATAATGCGTAAAATAACTGCCGGTAAAAATAAAGATTGCGAATTTAATAAAAAATATATGTCTAACCCTTGTATTAGTGTTGATGAATTATTATATAACCTAAATAACCCTGATGAATGCGTAAGGCAGGGTATTGCGTTAAACCCAAACACACCAACTAATGCTATAAAACAACTTGCTAATGATAAAAACCCATTAGTGAAAAACTCTGCTTATAAACATAGTAATATGTCTGTGGATGAATTAAATAAACTTTTTCCTGAAAACTGGGTGCCAGAACATAATAATCCTGTAAAAGAATCAGCAAGAATAGCAGCATTAGAAAACCCTAATATAAGCCCAAATATAAGAAAAAAAGCTGTATTTATGGACCCTACAAGGTATAGCAAGGCTGTGGCGTCAAATAAAAATATTTCTCCTGAATTAATTAATAGAATGAAAAATATGGCTCAAGGTAAAAAAGGTGTAAACAATTTAATTGCAGAAGTAGATAATATAAAAAATAATCCATCTAAACTAAAAAAACTTAAAGCAGAAATGAATGCAAAACAGGAGCCTTTGGAAAAACCATTAAGACGCCTTATGAATAAACAGTTTATTGATAATGTTTATGACCCTTATGAATTAATAGAAAATATGAGACAAGTGCCTTCAAGTAATAAAAAATATAACCTTAAAAAGGATAAAAAAGATAATAATGGCAATAATCAACAAGGTGAATATAAAAATATTGTTCCTGCTCAATATAATAAAGCTACAATATTAGATAAAAATGGTAACCCACCGGATTATTTTTCAAATTCACCATTGCCACCATTAAACCCAAGTGATGTCTCATATAACCCTGATGCAGAAAAAGCAGCCTTAAAAGTAGCCGATAATATTATTAATGATTTAATGAATAACAGTATTCCTGATATTGAAAAAACATTAAAATCTAGCTCTTATATTCCTAATACTGGTAATAGTGGTAATAATAAAGGCAATAATCATGGAAATGCTAGCAAAAATAATAGTGGAAGTAATATTATAAATAAGTTTGGTAATAATATAGATGATAAATATTATAAAACATATGAAAATGCCTGTAAGAAGATTGACGAATTACATAAGATGTTCTAATATATAGTATAAGAACAATGGAGTAATTATAAAATGACTATGGAAAATAAAGATATATATTCAAAAGATAATTTTATTAAAACCATTGCAAAAACAATGCGTTCTATGGGTTTAAAAATATTATCTAGTGGGGTGGACTATTCTTCTCCCCTACCAAAAATTATTGCAGTTTATACTGATAAAGAAAAATATTATCTTATAGAGCCTATAAGTGTGGAATGTTTTAGTGAAGAAAGCTCTAGGTTATATAAAGAGGATGAACATAAAGAAATAAGAAAATATTGTAAACAGTTATTTAAAAACGACCATGAAAAGGCTGCTGTTGTAGCAACAGTATTATGTGATATGTCTGCTGGTATTGAGATGTTTACGTATAAATTAGTTGGCACATGTGAGCTTATCTCTATGGCAAAATATGCCTGTTTAGCAGTTCCTTGTAATAAAGAATCAAAGGCTTGCGAAGGGCTTGCATACTTAAAATTAGAATATAGAACACTTAATGTATTAGATAAGTTTACATTAATTTTAATTGATAAAGCACAAACTGAAAAATTACCTGAAATAAAGAAATTTATTAAGTTTATATTAAATAATAGGTAAATTATATCCCCTTTTTATTTTAATAATGGTTATATAAATATAATCTATTATTTCATATTTTTTCTGTATTATTTTTTAATTACCTATTAATAATATTTTAAAACACAACTATATATTTAAACAAAAATTACAATAACTATTAATAAACTATATAAAAAATGTAAAAATATTATTTTTTTTGTAAAAATATAATATAACTACTTGAATTTTTACAAAAATATGGTAGACTTCTTTTGATAGTTCAAGGAGAAATGTGCTTTCTAATGGAAACGAATAACAATAATTCTACTACCATATTAATTGTAGATGATGACCCTGTCATAAGAATGTTAACAAAGTCTGTATTTGCTAATACGGATTACAATATTATAGAAGCAGATAGTGGCGAAATGGCACTAGAAATTATTCCCGATATTAACCCAAATATTATATTATTAGATATTATTATGGGGGAAATGGATGGGTTTGATGTCCTTGCTAAAATTAGAGAAAACGAAAAATATAATTATATACGTATAATTCTTCTTTCTTCAAAAAGTGAAATCAATGAACGTCTTAAAGGGTATGGTCTTGGTGCTGATGACTATATGATTAAACCTTTTATTGGTCAAGAATTACTTGCAAAAGTAAATGTATATACAAAGTTACAACATAGTGAAGAAAAAAATATATCATTAACAGAGCTTGTAGATAGTGAAATAAAAAAACGTGTAGAGCAAGAAAAATATATTTTAAACCAAGAAAGACTTATTTCCATGAGTGATATGATTATATCTATTGCTCACTATTGGAGACAGCCACTTAACGCTTTAAGTATATCTGTTCAAGATATATATGATGCTTATATTTATAATGAGCTAACTCCTGAATATTTAAAAGAAAGTGTAGAACAATCTATGCGACATATTAACTTTA
Source organism: uncultured Mucispirillum sp. (assembly GCA_937890655.1). GTDB lineage: Bacteria > Chrysiogenota > Deferribacteres > Deferribacterales > Mucispirillaceae > Mucispirillum. The sequence goes on from CALADT010000044.1 coordinate 4,985, forward strand.
TGTCTGATATTATTGATAACTTTCAAAGTATTATTGATGCAGAAAATGATAATATTATTGAAACTATACATATACCAGCATTATTACGGGAAGTATTTGTGCCTATAAAAGATATTCTTGATATGTCCCATGTAAAATGTGCTATTAATGGAGTATGTTATTTAAAATATGCAGAATCATCTACTATAAATTTAATAGTAGAATCAGAACCTGCTGCACTAAAACAAATTATAACAAAAATTGTTATTACAGCTAATCATCTTATACAAGAATACCAAAAAACATGTAATGATAAATCATACCAAGGTATGATAAAAATAAAACTATTTTCAAATAATGAAAATATTATATTACAAGTTCGCCATAATGGAATACAGTTGACTGACCATGAAATTGCTCACTTTTTTGAGCCGTATTATGCACTAGGAGAAAACAGGTTTAGTAGTGATGGTTTAGGGCTTTTCTTTACAAAAATGCTTGTAGAACAACATATAAATGGCAAATTATTTATTAAAAAAGAAAAAGATTTAAGTGTATTTCAGTTGGAAATTCCGTATTCCCCCCACCGAAATTTTTAAAAAGAGATAAATAATTCTATAAATTATTTATTGTTTTAAAAAATATTTATTATAAAATTTTTAGTTACATTAAGTCTATATTTACTTATAAGTAAGAATTAGTTATGTATAAAGCTAATATTAGATATTGCTATGTTTTATTTCTTATTAATTTATTTCCTTATATTTATAAAATCATAATAAATTACATAGGCTTAACCCATTTTCTATCCTAAAATTACTATAAAAATCCATAACTTATATAGAAAGCACATAAGGTATAAATAAATTATATCTTATGAGTTATGGTATCATTCATATTTTAAAAATTTATAGTATTATCAATAATATAAAATATTATTGATATTTATTTATGCTTATATAAGAAGCCTGTATCAAGTTTTGTGTAAACCGTTTAATTTCCATATTCCATCTCAAACCTGTTTAAAGTAGGC
>CALADT010000045.1 GCA_937890655.1 uncultured Mucispirillum sp.
TGGGTATAGATATTGATAGTAATAGCTCTGCTACTGCTGATGATAAAACATATATGTATATATCAAAAGCAGCTGATACAAACTATTTCAGTGTGGAAAATAGAGCAAGTGTTGTAGCAAGTAATCTTGAAAAAGCACTTACATTTATTAGTCAAATAGGCACAACAGATAAAGAGTATGATAGACAAGTTTATTATTATACACTTATATCCCAAGAATATTATAAAATAAATAATACTTTTAAAGCACAAGAAATGCTTTTAAAAGCCGAAGAAACTGCTAAAAAAATAAATAAAGGAACAGATAAACAAAAAGCCTTTAGTAGAATAGTAAAAGCATATGGTTATTGTGAGCTTGTAGATGAAGGGTATAATAAAGCTATATCTTTAGTGAATAAGGCAGATTTAACAAATAGAAATATTTTAATCAAAGATTTAGTTACTATTGTATCAGATAAAAATGATTATAATAGTAATAAAATCCATAGAAAATTATCCTTTATTGATACAGATAAAGACGGCAAACCAGACTTTTTCTACCCATGGGTAAAAGATGAAGATAAAGTAAAAGCTAACTTATCTTTAGATAATGATATTGATGGGGATAGTCTTGATGAAAATAATGATTTATTGCCATATGTAGCAAATAAATAATAAAGACTATATTTGTATTCTATTTAGATATTTCTAGGTAGAATACGTCTTTTTTTAGGTTATCATTAATGTATATAAAAATTAAAAGTCGTTTTTTATTAATAATAGTGTGTATATTTATAATATTTTTTACAGGTAATAAAAGTCTGCTGGCACAGGAGCAGGAAACTGACAGTGATATGGATGTGGAAGATACGTTTATAATGGAAGATATGGACGTGGTAGAATCCATAGGCGAAGGTGCTGATTCTGGTATTGTGGAAATACCTAGAGATATTATAAAATATATTCCTTCTGGTAATGGTGGTGTTACGGATATTATATCTGTTGCTCCTGGAGTTCAATATGATGAAAGTAAAAGGGGTGCAGGTGCAGCAGGAGAGATAGCCCCTGCCAATGTATCCATATCAGGTGGTAATATATATGATAACCTGTTTACTGTTGACGGCATGAATAACTCAAGCCTTTTAGACCCAAATTCTAGCAATGCTGCTTTAGCAAGTGATGTTGCAGGCTCTCCTGAAAAGTTTTTTATAGATTCATGGATAATTGATGATATTACTCTTTATGATAGTGATATATCTGCTAAATTTGGGGATTTTCAAGGTGGTGTTGTAGATGTTAAAACTAAAAAACCAGGGCAAGAGTTAAGTGGTAAAGTGTCATATAGAGGCACAAACAGTTATATGACTAACTACTTTTTAAATGAAACAGATTTAAGCGATTTTCAGCAAGGTGGTTTCCAAAACAAACAGCTAAAGTTTTTTAAAAATTTCTTTAGTGCATCTTTAGATATTCCTATTACAAGCCATGGTGGGTTATTATTAAGTTATACAAGAAACTGGTCCACTATTCCATTAAAATATTTTAAAGATTGGAAAGACCAAGAACGAACATCAGAAAGTTATTATGCAAAGGGAATATATAATATTAGTGGTTCAAGCTATATTGATTTAGCAGTATCTTATTCCCCACACTATGATACATATTTCATAAGAAATACAAAAGACAGCCAATATGAAATTAATGGTGGTGGTTATTTTGGTGCCATAAACTATGTAAACGAATTAAAAACCCATAAAATCACTGCCCATGTGGATTATTCTTATTCTGAAAACTCTAAAAAAGCACCTAATGAGTATAAGTCATGGATAGCTTCTAAATATAAAGACTGGGGTTATGAAGAAAACAATAATTCAGATATTAGTAAAGACGAATTTTTTAGCCGTGAGGGTGGTTTTGGAAGTATTGATAAGGAAGAACAAAGTGTAAAAGCATCTATTGATTTAGAAGTAATACCACTTACTTTTTTAGGGGAACATAAAATAACATACGGTGCCGGTTATGTTTATAATTATGGTAGATATAACAGGTATGAAAACGCATATATGTATAACGGTGCCACAAGCCGAGTAGATGTTATATGTAATGGAGATTATACTTCTTGTGTAGACGGTGACCAGTATTTTAAATCCCGCAGAATATCCCCAATATCAGATGTAAAAGCATCTATTAATAATATTTATGCTTATGTGGAGGACGATTATCAAATTGAAAGGGTTAATATTAGGTTAGGGGTTCGCTTAAACTATGAAGATTATATGAATAACTTTACAGCTTCCCCAAGGGCAAGGCTTTCTATTGACTTATTAAACAATAAAAAAACTATTATAACAGGTGGTTATAATAGATATTACGCTCAAGCTTTATTAACATATAAATTAAGAGAAGGCAGAGCAGCAGATATTCAAGAACATAGATACACCCATAATAACGAGGTGCAGGATTGGATAACAGATACATTATCAAGTAAATCAACATATAAATTTTCAGACCTTGAAACTCCTTATACTGATGAATTTACTGCAAGCATAAACCAAGAGATTTTAGGTAGTTATATTAATGCAAAATATATAGAACGCCACTCAAAAAACGGTATAGCCTTAAACAGAGGGGAAACAAAAGAGGACGGTGTAACATATTATACATATAATAATAACGGTTCAAGCCTATACCGTTCTGTAATTGTAAAATGGAGTAAAGGTTGGCAAAATCACCGTATAATGGCAAACTTCACATGGTCTATGTCTGAAAGCTCAGGCACAAGTTATGATGATAATTTGGACGCATTAGATTTAGAAAAAGATATATACTATAACGGTAAACTTGTAAAACGTTATGAGTTACCAAATGATAATTTTGCAAGGCCTATTATTTTAAATTTTGGTTATATAGGTAAATTTTTTGATAAACGTTTAACTGTATCTACCCTATTAAAATATAGGTCCCCTTATAAAACTATTATGCAAATAGATGATATGAGTGTGGGGAACAAATACCCAGACCCTATAACAGGGGAAATGGTGCAGGAAACTGTATCTGCATATGAAGATGTGATATATGGTAATAATGTTACAGTGGACTTATCTGTTTATTGGGAACAAAAACTTTGGCATGATACAAAATTAACTTTATTTGCAGAAGTATATAACTTATTTAATACCCAAAATAAAATAGGGTATAGTAAAAAATCATCTTCTATGGTTGATGATTATGAACTTGGAACACAAATATGGATAGGAGCAAGCTATGAGTTTTAATAAACAAATAATCTCTGTGGAAGACTTAAAATATAGCTATGCTAACACAAAAGTATTAAAAGGGCTAAATTTTACAGTAGAACAAGGTAAAATATTTGGATTATTTGGTAAAAACGGAGCAGGAAAAACTACTACAATTAATATATTAATGGGGTTTTTAACTCCAGAGAAAGGCAACTGTTTAATATATGGGGATAAGGCAGCAAAACTTAGCGACCATAATAAAAGGCGTATAGGTTTATTACATGAAGGCCATATTAGTTATGACTTTATGACTATTGATGAAACAGAGCATTTTTATAAAGGTTTTTATCCTAAATGGAATAGTGATATATACAAATATTTTTTAGAAAAATTAGGGCTTCCACGTAATAGGAAAATAAAGCATATGTCATGTGGCCAGCGTTCACAAGTGACACTTGCTGTATTAATGGCACAAGGGGCTGAAACATTAATCCTTGATGATTTTTCTATGGGGCTTGATGCAGGTTATAGACGGTTATTTTTAGACCATTTAAACCAGTTTGTAAAAGAAAATAATAAAACTATTTTAATAACATCACACATTGTGCAGGATTTAGAAAAATTTGTAGATGAGGCATTTATTATTAATAAAGGACAAGTGCTTGTATCTGCACCACTTAAAAATATAAAGGACGGTATATATGGGTATAGCCTGCCACTAAATTCTGATATTTCATTATTTGAAAAAGATAGCAAAATTCTTGATATATCCATAACAAAAGAACATTATAATATAATATCAAAAATAAGCCCTAGTGAAGTGGGAAGTTTTTTTGAAAATATTAATAAAGAGCAAATAAAAGAATATGATGTAACATTTGAAGATGCGTTTATTGCATTAACAGGGAAATATTAGGGGAGTTTAATGAAATATATATTTTATAAAGAAAAAATAAAGCTAAATAGAATACTTTTAACTGTTTTAATAATTAATATATCCATATTAATATATACATTTTTTAGAGTAAGGTTAGGTATTATGATGAACGAACCTAGTGCCATATGGTTAGATATTGTTTTAAAACACGGTATATTTTATGGCAATGTGGAAATAGCACTTTATATTTCAGCCGTATTAATAGGAGTTATGCAGTTTTACCCAGAATTTGAAAAAAAACGGTTTAGGCTTGCCTGCCATTTGCCTATTAGTGAATATAAAATGATATTTTTTACATTTTTATTTAGCATTATTGTTTTAACCGTTTTATGGGTTATAGATACTTTAGGGGTAGTGTTCCTTGTATCACGGTTTTTCCCACCGGATTTATATAAGGAAATACCACTTTTAATGTTTTATTGGTATATAAAAGCTATAATTATTTATGGTTTTGTATCAAGCCTAACATTAGAAGTATCATGGAATGTTAAATTACGACTTGCTGTTTTAATGGCAGGTTTTTTATGGCTTTTTAAAATGGAAGTGTATAACAGTAGTATATTATATGCTTTTGTAATATTTATTATTGCATTAATTTATTTATTTGCAATTTACTATCCTGCTTTAAGGTTTAGAAAGGGGCTTTAGTATGAAAATTTATTCAAAATATTTAATAGTATTAATAGCAATAATTTCTTTTAGCAGTTTTATACCATATTTTTATTCTATTATTTTTGCAAAATCTCATAATAAAGATGTTGTTAGTTATAGTGAAATAATAGACGATTTTGTTATAAGAACTTTTACAGCAAATAGAGAAATATTATATACAGATAAAGCAGGCAACAGTTATAGCTATACTGAGTTTAAAGCCTTATTACCACAAGTTTATACAAAGGATTTACTTTTAACAAACGAATATAGCGAAATCATAAATGGTAAAATAATCAGTGCAGAAGATATGGTTTTAAAAAACTTTTATTTTAGTGTAAGGCCAAAAATCATAAGTGATGATAAAATCCGTATTCGCCTTATGCCTATATTTAATACATTAGATACTTCTGCTAATTTAGAGATGCCTTTAGAGCTTGCTCGTATTGGTAAAGATATTACTTTTATTAATGCAAGAACTAGAAAAATTAATCATGAAAAATCAGAACTTTTTACAAATAAATTAAAACAGGAAGGGTTTTTATTCCCTGTAAAATTAGACGGTTCTAACCCTGATGCTCGTAAACCTTTTGATGCAGGACTGTTTTTAATAGACAGTAAAAATGAGTTATATAGGTTATATATGGTAAAAGGCGAACCTATGGTTGAAAAGTATAAAGATAGTATAAAAGACTATAATATATCATTAATAGCCATAAACGAAAATAAATATGCAGATTATTATGGGTATATGATTTCAGATAACGGTAGTGTTTTATTTATAAATAATAATAAAACCATATCAAAATTAGTCGTAGATGGTTATAATACACTAAAAGATGAAATAAGAATAAATATTAACCCATTACATATACTTGTAACTCTAATTAGGGCAGATAGCCAACAAGTTATGCTTTATAATAAAAATAATGAGTTTATAAAAAGTTATCAAGTTAATATAGAAAGCAATATGAACCCATATGCAGAAAAAGTATTTAATATAATATTTCCATATTATTTATATAACGATTCTAATACAGCAGAAGATTATTTAAAAATAGAGTTTAGTAAAACTTTATTATTAGCTTTTATATTTTCTCTATTTTTAGCTTTAATATACTTTTTTATGTGCTATAAATGGCAAAATTTATCAAAAGTTAATATTATTGATATATTAATTATAATATGTAGTGGAATTTATGGGTTTATAGCCCTTTTATTATTACAAAATTTTAAAAGAGATAGGTTGTGGGAATGAAACATTTAGTAGATTACGGTATTATTACCATTTTAGCAGTAATGAGTATTATTGCAGTAGCAATAGCTATTGAGCGTTTTATGTTTTTCAAAAAAGTAAAAATTGAAGACTATAAAACATTAGAACTTTTAGAGCTAGAACTAACAAAACATATGCATATAATTGCAACAATAGGTTCTAACTCACCATATGTGGGGCTTTTAGGCACAGTTTTAGGTATTATGTTTACATTTTCAGCTATGGGAACAGGTGTAGGTGCTAATGTTAATGATATTATGACAGGTTTAGCCCTAGCTTTAAAAGCAACAGCAGCAGGCCTTGTGTGTGCTATTCCTGCAATTATTTTATATAATACGCTTATAAGAAAAGCAAATGAATTATTGCTTTTAAAGGAGGACAGCCTTGAGAGAGAAAAGCTTTGATTCTATAAACGTAGTGCCATTTATTGACATTATGCTTGTGCTTTTAACAATAGTTTTAGCAACAGCTACTTTTATACAAACAGGTGCAATCCCTGTAAGTTTACCTGAAACATCATATAGCGTGCAACAGGTGGAAGGTGTCGTCATTACTATTTCAAAAGATAGTAAAATGTATATAAATAATAAAGAATCTTCTATTAATGATATAGAAACTGCTTTAAAAAACCATGACCCAAAAGCAACTTTTATAACCATATGGGCAGATAAAAAAGCAGAAATCCAGCCTTTAGCAGAGCTTATGAGTTTTTTAAAAGAACATAAGTTTGAAAAAGTTAGTCTGCAAATAGAGGTAAAGCAATAATATGAAAAAAGCATTTGCATATTCATTTTTACTTCATGGAGCTTTATTATTAATTATTATTATTGCCATAGCGAATGTATCATTTAAGGTAGATAAAAAAGAAATGGTACACCTTTCTATGGAAGTATTTAATAATAATGAAGGAACAGGTAGTGCTGCCCGTGGAATTGAAACATCTAATTCCAATGTAAATATAAATAGTAAAGCAAATGCTTTAAAAAGTGCTAAAAATAATATTGTAGAAAAAACGGAAGAAAAGGTAGAAAAAGTTGAAAAAGAAGTAAAAAAAGTAACTAAAACAAAACAAATGGCAAAGCAAGAGAAAAAAGCCCAAAAACGAAAAGAGATGAAAGAGAAAAAAGAAGAAAGAAAACGCAAAAAACAGCAAATGGAACAATCATTTGAAGGGGCTATTATGGCTGCAAAAGGTAAAAGCAGCGGCACAGGGGCAGGCACAAAAGAAAAAAGCGACGGTGCCCCTAAATCAAAAGGCGGTGTAGACGGTGTATTTACTTTAAAAGAAGTGGATAATATACCTAAAGCATTAAAAAGTGCAAGGCCAGTTTACCCAGAATATGCTAAAAATATGCGTATTGAAGGCTTTGTTAAAGTTAGATTTATAGTTGATAAAAATGGCAATACAACTTGTCATAAAATAGTAAAGGCTACGCCTTCAAAAGTGTTTGAAAACGCAGCTTTAAAAGCTGTGGAACAATGGAAATTCCAACCAGCCCTTAAAGACGGCGAAAAGGTTCAAGTGGCTATGGTTGTAAAATTAAATTTTAAACTAGATGAAAAATAAATAATATAAATAATTTATGGAGAAAAAAATGAAGTTTACAATTAGAAATCTTTTATTAAGTATTTTAGTTTTACAGTTATTTTTAATAGCAGGCTGTAAAAAAAGTAGTAAGCAAGTAGAAAATGAAATAATGCCTTTTAGTGATAAAGTGATTACAGGCACATTAGATAATGGTTTGAAATATTATATTCGTTATAACGATTTTCCTTCAGATAAAATAGAAATGCGTTTAAACGTTAGAAGTGGCTCTTTAAACGAAACAAATGAAGAACGAGGCCTTGCCCATTTTGTGGAACATATGGCTTTTAATGGTACAAAAAACTTTAAAGGAAACGATGTTATTAAGTTTATGGAAGAAGCAGGGCTTGTTTTTGGTAAAGATACAAATGCTGCCACATCATATGATTATACTAACTACCAACTAACAGTGCCATATGATAATGAAAGGCTAATTAATACAGGGTTTAATATATTAAAAGATTGGGCTACAAATATCACATTTGATGAAG
>CALADT010000046.1 GCA_937890655.1 uncultured Mucispirillum sp.
AATACTTTTGAATTTAAGTTTTTATCATCACATTTAAAGACAACAGTAGCCGTTTCTTCTGTGCCACCTTGTATATCATACTCATTAGGACGCAGGTTATAAACTTTACTACATATATCTTTTGCTCTTTCCTGTGGTTTTAATGACCTTACTGTTATTTTATCCATCTTTTGGTATCCTTATTAAAAAGCAGGTATAAGCCCCTAGTTTTGACCTTACTCTAATACTACCACCATGTGCTTTTATAATATCCTGCACCACAGCAAGCCCTAAACCTGTGCCTTTTATTTTACCTGATGTAAAAAATGGTTGAAATAATTTTACAATATTTTCCTCACTAATCCCTTTACCTGTATCTGCTACTATAAAACTAATATCTTTACCTGTTTGTTTGGCAGATAATACTATTCTACCACCATCACTTGTAGCATCGCTTGAGTTATTAAGTAAATTAAAAAACACCCTAAATAACCTGTTTTTATCAGCAACCATACTAACATTATCTTTTAAAATAAATTCTACATTAGTGTTAGAGTTTTTTGCAAAAGCCTCACTGTATAATTTTAGTTCGTTAATTAATTCGCCTACTTTAAATTTAGTTTTATGGATAACAAGTTTATCCTTTGATAAATCAAGCATATCTGTTGCTAATATACTTATTCTTTTCATTTCACTTTTAACTGCTGTTACATATTCATAAATATTAGAAGTTTTATCTATTTCTTCTTCAATTAATCCAAGATAAACATCAGCTATTGCAAGCAAATTTGAAATATCGTGTGCCACAGATGATTTTAATAACCCAATAGCCTGCAAGTTTTCATTTACACGCATTTTGTTATATATACTATGTCTTTCTATGGCTAAAGCACATTGAGAAGCAATATACCTTGCAATGGAAACTTCGTCTTCATTAAAATAATCTTCATCTTTATCTGTTAAGTTAAAAACACCTAATATTTTACTACCAGCTTTTAAAGGAAGTGCTAAATATGATTTACTTTTACTAGAAGAATTACTACGTATATTAACAATATACTCTGTGCCTGTGCCTGCCACATCACCTACTATACCTTGTTTTACAGAAAGAGAGTTATGGTTAGAAGCCGCCCCTGTATAACAGTTAATAGTAAGGCTATCCCAATCTATAAGCATAATGGAAGCGTTACGAACCTTTAAATAGTCGCCAGTGATTTTTACAATATCAGGTAATAAAGTATCTAGCTCCATATTTGAGTTGATTTCTGCCGAAATCTTAATAAGAGCATTAAGTAACTGTCCTTTCAAATAACACTTCCATATAATTTTATAAGGTGATTACTCACCTATTATATCATACTGCATATTTCTTATTTTAGGAGTAAACCCTGCTGATTTAATAATATGCTTAATTTCTTCTGTTTTTAAACGGAAATTAGCACCAGCAGCTTTTACAACGTTTTCTTCTATCATAACAGAACCAAAATCGTTACCACCAAAAAATAACCCTATTTGTGCAACTTTAGCACCTTGAGTTACCCATGAAACTTGAATATTTGGCACATTATCAAGATATATTCTTGCAAGTGATAATACCCTTAAATATTCTAAAGCCGTAACAGACTCATCATCTAGTTCACTATTTCCTGGTTGGAAAGGCCATGGGATAAAAGCAGTAAAACCACCTGTTTTGTCTTGTAATGAACGAATTTTATCAAAATGGCCAACAATAATCTCTGCCGAATCAGTTTTTCTAAACATCATAGTAGCAGTAGTTTTTAAACCCTGCTTGTGAGCTTCTTCCATAACTCCAAGCCAAGATGCAGAATTAATTTTATTTGGGCTTACTGTTTTTCTAGCCTCATCATCTAATATTTCAGCACCACCACCAGGGATAGAGTCAAGCCCTGCTTTTACAAGCCTTTTTATTGTTTCTTCTATGGTTAAATTGCTTAATTTTGCTATATGGTGTATTTCAGGTGGAGAAAAAGCATGTAACCATATAGGAAATGATTTCATATATTTAAGCATATCTTCATAAAATTCTATTTTATAATTTGGGTGTAAACCACCTTGTAAAAGCACCTGTGAGCCACCAAGAGATAGTGTTTCATTAATCTTTTCTGCTAATTCTTCTTTAGAAATAACATAACCACCATCTTCGCCCTCATTTTTATAAAAAGCACAAAATTTGCATTTACACGTGCATATATTTGTATAATTTATATTTCTATCAATAACAAATGATACAATGTTTTCTGGGTGCAGAGTTTTCCTAACATCATCTGCCATTTTCCCTAACTCTAAAATATCTGCATTTTTATATAAATTTACAGCTTCATCAAACGAAATTCTTTCAATCTTTCCCATTAAGATTCCTTTCACAACTTATTTTTTCATTTATACAATATACTATACTTTTTTATATATGAAAAGAGTTTTTATATAAAAGTATATTTTTTATGATTTATATATATAAATCTTCTTATTTTTCAGTAATTTATATAATATAACTATATCAATAAAAATATCAAAAAATTATGAACTCTTTTTTTATTTATTATTAATTTTAATTACTTCTTGATAACTTTTTTTAAGACGTAGAATTTAGAGTTGAATAATCAAGAAGAATATTTGAGTTATATATGACAAAAATCAAATTTAATATTTTCACTATTATAGGTGCCGGTTATAGTTTTTAAATAGTGATTATTTTAGGTATTTCTATTCTTTCTATTAATAGGATTAGTTTTATTGATAGAAATTTAAACACAATTAACGAAGCAAATTCAGCAAAACAGAGTGTTGCCATTGACTACCATGGTTCTGCCAATGACAGGTCCATATCTATTCGCAATGTTGTTCTTGCTGCTAATGAATGTGATTTAGAATCATACATTGCAGAAATACGCCAAAGAGAAGAAGCATACACAAAAGCAAAAGAAAAAATGAACGCAGAATTTGTATCCACATATATGCTAACTACTGAAGAAATGGCTATACTTGATAATATTAACAGAAAAGAAACTGCTACTATGCCTTTAATTTAAGGTATTATTCAAGATAAGCATAACGGCAATTATGATGATATGATAATTAAACTTGATAAAGTTCGACCATTATTTGTAGACTGGTTGAAATATATTAACACATTAATTAACCATGAAGAATGTAAAAATCAGGCTGTAACTCCTATTGTAACAGCAAGCACGGCTAACTTTAAACTTATGATGATATTAAACTCTTTTATAGCTTTAATATTAGGAACTTCTATTGCTATATTTATTAGATATTTAATAAAACTTTTAGGTGGCAACCCACAAAATGCTTCTAAAAGCTTTAGTGCTATATCACAAGGGGATTTAACTTAGTAAGTCAAAACAAGCTCTAAAAATACAGACAGATTATTATATCATATTGTATTTATACAGAGGCATTTACGTAACGTTATAAAAAATATCCAACACTCTGCCGAAGAATTAGATAGAAGCACAGTGGTAGTGACAGAATCTTCAGCACACGCACAGCATGTAGCTTCTATGCGAAGCGTAGAACAAATTGAAAGCACGGCAGAAGGCACAGCAAAAATTGCAGAAAGAACAGGCCAAACTACTGCACAAATTACAAATATGATTGTAGATATACAAAAAGAAATTGAAGCAACTATTTCTGCTATGGAACAAACTTTACCACAGGTTGAAAAAGGTTTAGAGCTTGCAGGTATTACAAGTTCTATGACTTAAGATGTAAGCATATCATCTAACCAGCAAGAAACAGGTATTCAAACAGTGTAATCATACCTTACTAAAATGGCTGATATGCCATCAAATACACAAATAATGATAAAAAAAAATGTTCGTGAAGTAGAAAAACTTGAAACAATTTCCAACCAACTTAAAAATGACGCATCTTTCTTTAAATTATAATTATTATAATATGTTATACGTCTATTATTTATAGGCGTATAACTTTTATGAAAATATAGTAATATCTATTATAAGTTCATATTAAAAAGAATGTTATTTAAAATATAATTAATAAAAAATAGTAATAACCAGCTTTATTTAAACTATATTTATGCTTGATTTTTAATAAAGTATTTATTATAAAAATATATGAAAGAAAAAAATACTAAAAGAATTAATTGTTTTGATTGCATCCATTTACAAATTACGTGGCAGCCTGCCACTCCTTATGCTTGTAAGGCAATAGGTTTTCGTTCAAAAATGATACCTTCTATGGAAGTGCAAAGAAATTCAGGCTCTCCATGTATGCACTTTTATCCTAAACAAAAGCCTTCAAAATAAATAAACTTTTTTATTTCTATCTTATCTAATACATTATTAGGGGGATATATGGAAAATAATATTTTATTAGATAAACCCTTTTGCATGCAAAGAGCTACGTTATATGCTTTATTTTCAAATATTTTTATGGAAGTCCCTATTGAAGAAAATTATTCTTTTATAGATGTTTTAGATGATGTTATGCAATGTTTAGATACATCTACTGCAACGATAAACCCATTATGTAACTTATATGCTCCCCTTAAATCATTTATAAATAATCGTGATGCTTTAAATTTAAAAGAACGCACACTCCTTGATAATAATATTATAAACGATTTTTCTCAACTTTTTAATAATAATGATATTATTTCCTTATACCAGTCTGATTATACAGTATTTAATGAAACTGAAAAAACTAATCTTTATAATTTAATGAAACAATATAGTTTTGAAAGTATAGCAAATGAACAAAATTTAATTGACCATGTATCTACGGAGTTAGTTTTTTATTCATATTTATCAAAACTACTTATAGGTTATATTAATACTAATAATTATGAAATGATAGAACTAATTACTAAAGTGCAAAAAGATTTCTTAAATAATACTTTATTAAGCTGGTTACCTAAACTTTTTCATAAAATAGAAAACACAAATACTATTACAGAATTTTACCCACTAACTATTAAATTTTTACATAATATATTATTATTTGATAAAAACTTATTAGATAATTTTAATTAAATTATATAATAAATAGTTATAGTGGAAACAGGTTCCCCCTATATGCCCCTAAATACAAAAATATTTTATTCACCATAAAATAAATTCATAAGGGAAAAAATTAATATTTTTTACCTATTTTTTAAGAAATTCTTCGAACAAGGCTCAGAATTGACATTGTTTTGATGTGGTTAGTTATTGCAAGGATTTATGTTTTTATATTTTATAATTTTAAGATTTATTTTTTTATTTACTTTACTGTATTTTGATTTAAATATAACTTTCCATACATTACTGTCTACTCTGAACGAATGTGAAGAGTCTAAAAATATTTGATTATTTTTAATAGATACTTCCCGCAAAGCTCAGAATAACGTTGTTGTAACGTGGTTATGTATTATAAGTATTAATAAGGTTATTAAAAATTTATAACATATGTATTAAAAGTTTAGAGTTTTTGTATGTAATTTCATACTTTTTTACTTGAAATTTAGTAATAAATATTGCATACTATCAATAATTTTAGAAATATATGAGGCTTATTTATGTTTGGTTTAAGTATGTCAGAACTTATTGTTATAGCATTAGTTATTTTATTTGTGGTTGGCCCTAAAAGGTTACCAGATGTGGCAAAATCCATTGGTAAAGGTTATGGCGAGTTTAAACGCACATTAAATGAAATGAAGCAAAGTGTTAATATGGATGATAATAACGTTCAATATTCTAAAAGAAAAACTCAAACAGAAGATAAAACAAAAACATATGCAGAACAGTATAGAAGCCAATGGGATGATAAATTTGATACAGAAGCCCCTATTAGAACTTCTAAAATAGAACAGGAAGCTATTAAAAATAATGAAGATAAAGGTTAATACTTGTGGATAATAATGTAAATTTTAATGAAAAAACAAAGCAGGTTCAAAAAGAATATCCACTTATAGAGCATTTAGAGGAAATTAAAAATAGACTTAAATATGTTATATTAGTGGTGCTTGTGCTTTTTATTGCAGGCTACTCTCAAGGTAAAACACTTGTTAATATATTTCAAGAACCTATATTAAAAGTACTACCAGAAAACGCTACTTTAAGTATGATAAAAATTACTGAAATGTTTTTTGTGGAAGTAAAAGTTTCTTTTATTGCTGCTTTAATGGTTGCAACACCTTTTATACTTTACCAGTTTTGGCGTTTTATAGCTCCAGGACTTTATATGCACGAAAGACGTTATATTTTTAGCTTTGTATTTTTTGCTACCTGCCTTTTTGCATTGGGTGCTGCATTTGCTTATTTTATTGTATTTCCTTTTGGATTTAAGTTTTTTTTAAGTTATGTGGCACGTCCTGAATATAATGTTAGTGCTACATTATCCATGTCTGAATATATATCATTTGTTATGCAACTTGTATTAGCTTTTGGGGTAGTTTTTGAACTACCAGCTATTGTATTTTTACTTTCAAAAATAGGGCTTATTAATGATGAAATGCTTATAAAATATAGAAAATATTCTATTGTTGTAATATTTATTTTAGCGGCAGTGCTTACTCCACCAGACCCACTGTCCCAACTTGTTATGGCTTTTCCATTACTGCTTTTATATCAGTTAAGTATATATATAGCGAGAGTTTTTGGTAGAGAGCCGGAAAATATAAAAGAAGTGGCAATATATGAATAACCATAAAGAAATAGCTGATAAGTTTGGCAGAAGATTAAAATATTTACGCATATCTGTTACTGATAGATGTAACTTTCGCTGTAAATACTGTATGCCTAATAACGATTTTAATATGATGGAGTGTGATGATATTCTCCGTTATGAAGATATATTATTTGCTGCAAGTGTTTTTGCAAAAATAGGCGTTAATAGAATACGTATTACAGGGGGCGAACCTTTAGTTAGAAAAGGGATTATAGATTTTTTAAATAAGCTAACTAAAATAGAAAATATTCAAGAAGTTATGCTTACTACTAACGGTTCTCTTTTACATAAATATGTACATGAGCTTTATAATGCAGGAGTTAAACGGCTAAATATTAGCCTTGATTCTTTAAAGGGCGAAAGAAATAAATATATTACAGGGTTTGATAAAACTGATAATATACTAAAAGGTATAGAGCTTGCAGCAAATGTAGGGCTTAAACCTATTAAAATAAACTCTGTTATTATAAGAGATTTTAATGATGATGAAATAATTGATTTTGCCGAACTTTCTGCAAAACATAATATAATTTGCCGTTTTATTGAGTTTATGCCTATTGGTAATTCTGATAACTGGAACGATAAAAACATAATATACGGTGATGAAATATTAAAACGGTTGGAGAAATTTCAACCTGAGCCTATGGAAAAAGATATAAATAGTGGCCCTGCTGTTAATTATAAACTTAATAATGGTGGTATTATAGGCATTATTACACCACTTTCTAAACATTTTTGTTCAGACTGTGATAAATTAAGAATAACTTCTGACGGTAAAATAAGGCCATGTTTACTTTCAGATAACGAAATAAACATTAAAGAAGCACTTAAAAAGCAAGATGAAGATATGCTTATAAATCTTATTATGGATTCATTAAATATAAAAAAAGATGAACACAATGTAGTAAATACGGAGCAAAAGTATGATTTTAAACGGACAATGTCTAAGATTGGCGGATAACACTATAAAATGTGTTGATGTGGATATAGAAAAAGTAAAAGAAGCCTGTAACAACCCTTTTATGGCAGAACCATTACCTAATCAGTTGCAGAATATGGAAAACATTTTACTTATTTGTAGCCCTGATATTAGCGAAAATGTATATGACTATATAATAGATTTATGTAGTGGGAAAAATATTAGTATTATTTCACAAAATATTCCTTCTAAATTTAAAGAATATGAAGTGGTTTTTAATAATACATGTGTAGATGATTACGAATTTTTTGGTGCCTGTGCTGGTAGAGCAGCTATGCTTTTACATAATTCTTTAAAAAATTATGATATAGTTATAACAGTTAGCTCTGTAATGATGAATACTTTTGGTGGTTTTTTAGGAAGTATTGCAACACTTTTTACAAACACAACAGCTAATAAAACTATATCACAAATGATTAAATATGCTTTACAAGACAGTCTTTATAGTATACAAAAACTCCACTCTGGTGTTACAATACGTAACCCAATTTATGAAAGTATGAGAGAAGGTATTATTACTGCCGGTAAATCTATCCACTCTTTTGCTATAAATATTGTTTCAGATTATGCCTTTGAAGAACAAATTAGTAAAGATGTATATGCTGGTGATTTATTTATTAGCCAAATAGAAGCACAAAATAACATATCAAAATTTTATAAAACCCTTGTGCCAGCAGTTTCTTATGACGGTATAACTGTAAAAATGCAATGCTATAATAATGTTATTTATTTTATATCACTTGTGGAAACAGCTTGTAGGTATCTTTTAAAAGGCGGCAGACTATTAATTGAAATTGATGATATGAAATCTTTTGGTAATAAAGCTTTTCAAGATGTATTTTATAATAACAATACCCTTGAAGAAATGATTGAATATATTAATGATGATAATTACATGGAAGTATTTTATGCTTTTATTTTAAAATACTATACTTCCCATTACCATATAGCATTACCAGAAAATGATAAACTAAATGGTGTCTTAAAACAGGCAGGTTTAAACCCAATGCGTAAAATAGAATTAAACAGCTTTTTAGGTAACTGCAATAATACAACTACTATATAAAAAGAGTTTATTATGAGCGAAATAGAAAAAAAAGTATTAATTGTAGATGACGATAAAGAAATATGCGAACTACTAAAAATGTTCCTAACACTTGAAAAATACCAAGTTGTATATGCAAATACAGGTATGGAAGGAATAGAGCTTTGTAGAAATGGCAATTTTGATGTGGTTTTACTTGATATTTCTCTGCCTGATATTTCAGGACAACAGCTTTGTAAACTAATGCGTCAAGAAAGCGATATACCTATTATTATGGTTTCAGCAAATGATAGTGTTTCTGATAAAGTTATTTGTTTAGAATATGGTGCTGATGATTATATTTCAAAACCATTTGAAAATATGGAACTTATGGCACGTATAAAAGCCGTGTTAAGGCGTGTAGATAAGCATAATGATGTATCAGAAGAAGAAAATGGTATTATACAATTTCATGAGTATAAAATTGATTATAATACAAGAACAGTGAAAGATTTAGATAATAAAGAACTAAACCTAACACCTAAAGAATTTGATTTATTAATATATTTTGCAAAACATATTGGGGAAACATTACACAGGGATAGTATTATTGAAGACTTGTGGGGCAAAAATACTCTTTATCGTTGGAGTAGAAGCCTTGATGTTCATGTGCAAAATTTAAGACAAAAAATAGAACGTAACCCAAAAAACCCGTCTATTATACAAACAGTATCTGGTGTTGGGTATAAAATATCAAAATAAATGAAGGCCTAAATATCATGAAAAAATATATTATATTACTTGTTTTTATATACTTATTTCCTATAAACAGCTTTGCATTAGTGAATACTGATTTATATACTCAGCAAAATATTTCAGGCACATATATAGAAAGTGGTTATGCCGATATTATGCTACAACGTAATGCAAAAAACGTTATTATGGAAGTATTATATAACCAAATAACAAACTATATTTTTGAAAATACGGACCCTGTAACGGCAAATAAATTAAGCATATTTATGCCTAATAATATTCAAGAATGCGATGATGAATATATTGATAATATGGATAAAGAAGTGCCACTTAACTATTCTGATGAAGTGTTATATATTTGCAGGGAAGATGTTTACACAAATAACCTTACATATTTAATAAAAGAAACATCAGTAATAAGTAAAGGTTCATACAATATACTTTTAGAAAATATGTTTAAACATAAAACAAAAGATATTGTAAATATGCAGGACTTTTCAATGGATAAACTTATATCTATTTTAGTTTCTAATAATTTAATGTCTTTTAATGGAATGCTGTTTTTTGATTCTCAAACCAATATACCTTTTAATAACATAAAATGCGAAAATAACCATATACCACTAAACATTATTAACTATAAAAATCAAAATATAATAGATAATGTTACAATAAATAATAAACAATATTTTTTACAAGGCTGCCTTGTAAAAAACAAACAAAACTTCTTTAAATATATTATGGTATATGAAAAAAATAACGATAATTATGTGCTTTTTGAACGTATTCCACTTTATAATCATTATTTTCAGCAAGAAAAAAAATTTTTAAATGATAATGTAATCTATGGCTTAGTTAACCGTAACCATTTATTATTTAAAGAGCTTTTAGCAGAAGATACATTTTTATCTTTTGATTTTATTTTTACTAGGAATAATATATTTCTTTTAAGCTATATTTTAATTAATAAATCCCATTCTGAAAACATAATAGTGAAATATGCAATACTAACCAAATAGAAAAAATACTCACTAGGTCAAATACTAAAGCATTATAAGTAGAACAATAATGTATATATATATATTATATATACTATGGTTTATTTATAAACTATTATATTTCTACTTAATTGCCTATTATTGATTTTGTATGATTATATTATATATTCTTTTAAAAGCCATTAATAATAAATTATCATATTATAACTTACAAGATTTTCTAGTATAATCTATACTATATTTTTAACATATAAACCATTTCTTAATTTGGCTATATTTAAATTATTTTAAGAGTAGTTTATTCTATAAATTGATTTACTTACTTTCATAAACTATCTTTTGTTATATAAATTATACATATCATATTATAATTTTTATATAGCTATACATAATAATTTATCATAATTACTATTTCTAAAAAAACATATGTAGCTTTAATAATTTAATATATTTATTTGCATATAAAAAAATACTGCAAAACTATAGCACTATAATTTTACAGTATTAAAAGTAGACGGATTTTGCCTTTCTTTTAGGCAAAAACTGTTTAATTTTATTTTAGTCTTCAGTTAGCTCTACATCTATAAACTGAATAAGTAACTGACAAATATTGCCTTCCTTATCTTCTGCTACATATACTGGATAATAGCCGTCTGGCTCTGGTGATGAAAATAGAATTGCATTATTTTTATCACTTATTTTTATATTAGCAAAATCACCATCTGGATATTGGTATTTTGGGTTTTCTTTTGCACTTTTTTCTAACTCTTTGGAATAAATGTCTGTATAAGCATCAAAATCTTCATCCTGCTCTTCGCTTTTTACTAATTTTGCTGCTAACTGGTTATAAGCGTCCCTATCCATAAAACTTGCAAGGCCAGTATCTACTATTATACCAAAAAAATCACCCTGCTCTTTTATTTCCGATAAATCTTCTATACCGTATAAGGCTTCCCTATACGTTACAGGAACATTTTCATTAAACTTAACTTTAACAACAGCTATCTGGCTTTCCATTTCTTCCTGCTCTACTACAAATGATGCAGTTACAGGGAAATTTCCTTTTGGGAAAGTATCAAAAAAAGGTTGTATATCATGGTCCAAACAAGAAGTAGGGTCGCAACATACTATTTCACCTGAAGTAATATTTAAATTACCCAATTCAACTGTATCTATTTTACAACCTGCTATTTCTGTTTCTGTAAAATACTTTTCTAAAGAACTTTCAGGGCACATTATCCCTTTTTTATTGTTATACTCATTAAGCCAGTTTTTATCAACGCTCATTTATTACTCCATATACATAATATGTAACATTTTTATTCATTTGTCAATAAAATAAAACTTTTTTATTTCTCCTTATTTATCAATCAGTTATACAAGTCAACAAATAAATATCAAATGTTTTTTTTATAAATTTTCTTCTATTTTTTCTGCAATTATTTTGCTTGTTTTAGTGCAATCGTTTAACCCTATACCATAAAGCACGTTACCACCTACATAGAAGTTACCTAATTTTGAAGATATTTCTTCTATTTTTGCAACTTTTTCTCTATGGCCTACATGGTATTGTGGTATAGCTTTCATAACTTTAAAATACTGCACCATATAAGGGTCTTTTTTTACACCTAATACTTTTGTAACATCTTCTATACATATTTTTAAAAGTTCTTCTTCGCTTTTTTCCATAAGTGCATGGTTTGTGTCCCCACCTGCCATAATTCGTAAAAACTTCTTACCACTTGGTGCCTGCACAGGGAACATGCTTGATGTAAATAATGCACCTAAAATACGCATATTTTCTTGTTTTGGAATAAGGTAGCCAAAACCATTTAAGTCGTTTTCTATACTATCACTATCAAAACCTAAACCTGCTACAAACA
Source organism: uncultured Mucispirillum sp. (assembly GCA_937890655.1). Lineage (GTDB taxonomy): Bacteria > Chrysiogenota > Deferribacteres > Deferribacterales > Mucispirillaceae > Mucispirillum. Next base: position 12,328 of record CALADT010000046.1, read on the forward strand.
TTGGAGCATATGGAATAGTTGATAATACTTCTGATAATTCACTATCTAGCTCTTTTAAAAATTTTGCACTAGCATAAGCAGGAGCACATACTGATAATACATCAAACTCATACTCTTTACTGCCACTTGAAACTATATATTTATTATCTTTTTTAGTAACAGATGTTACAGGGCTTTCCAAATGGATTTTTACACCTTTTTTTTCTGCTGATTTTGCTAAATCTTTTACAGCTTCCCCCATACCACCTTCGTATGTAGTTAATACGCCTCCAGGGCCTGCAGGGCCGCTTTTCTTTTTAGGTTTTTTAATCATACCTTTTATTAAGCCGCCGTATGTTTTTTCTAAATCTGCAATAACAGGAAAACAAGACTCTAAACTCATTTTCTCAGGGTCCCCAGCAAATATACCTGAAACCATAGGCCCAATTAAATAATCAAGTGCTTCTTTACCTAATCTTCTTGTGGCAAAAGAAGATAATGTTTCATCGCTATCATCTTTTTTTTGTGCTACAAATATTTCTTTTGCAATACGCATTTTACCACTAAAACTTAAAAGTTTTGATGATAAAAAGGCACCTGCTCCTTCTGGAAGTCGTTGTAGCTGGTTATATCTTTGTATATATCTTATTCTTGCTTTGTCGTTACTTTTTACAAGTTTTTCTAATAAATTAGCTTCTTGAAATACTTCTAATGTAAATGGTTTACTATCTAAAAAACCATTTGTGCCGGATTCTATTACATAGCCGTCTTTATGAACGGAATCTATTGTTCCACCAAGCCTTTTATCTGCTTCTAATAATGTTACTTCAATATCTTTTCCCTGTTCTTTTAATACCCCTAGCTTAACAGCTAAAGATACACCTGAAATACCACCACCAATAATTCCTATTTTCATATTACACTCCTTATTACTGCACAGGACAGGTATATATATCATCAGGAGAAATTACTGGCACAACTGCATAACTTACATTTCCCGCTAATTTTACCCGCCTGCATACTAATTTATAATCATCATAACTTAACATGCCCTTACCTTGAAAAGATTTGGACTGAAGTTTCATAATAACTGCTTTTTCATTACCTACTGCTTTTACAGCTGCTGCTGCAATATTACCTATATACTCTGCAGATTCAACTCTTGCTAATTTTTGTTCATCGCTTATTTGTTCAAAATAGCCCATTACAGCAAAATAGTCTGCACCTGCTTCTTTTAGTGTAGACATTTTTTGAGAATACCATGAAAGTGCTTCTTTTTCATGTATTGGTGTTTCATAATATATATTTGCTGCAAACTTTATTTTTGGGTTATGGGTTTTTGCTCGCTCTTTTAATTCTTTAAAAAGAAGTGATAATTGAGTGTTTTTCCACTCTGCCCATACATAAAAGTTTTCATTATATTCAGAAAATAATTTTCTGCCGTTATATTCTTTTATTTTATTGAAAAAACTCTCTTTTTTTACTTCTATACCTGTTTCTTCTTTAAAAAGTGATGCTGCGTATTTATCACTACCTTCGCTATATTTTATAATAAAATCATCTTGAAATAATATACCGTCTATTTCGTATTTTGCTAAATCTTCAAATAACCCAAGTAATGTATCACGCACTTCTTTTTTAAATATATTAGCACCATAGCCTTCTACATCACTTCCTGATGCACTTAAACTCATACTTATATTTTCTTTTGTTTTTAAAAATGATAAACTTCTTGTAGCCATCCACGCATAAAGTTTTACGTTATTATCATGGGCTGCTTTTACAACTTCCCCTAATAAATTATTTACTGTGCATGCATGCTCTGTTTCATAATAAACACCACTTTCGCATGCAGGCTCTATTCCTAAATGGCTTCTATCTTTACTGTTATGAAATACCCTAAAAAAAACAGTGTCTATTCCTCTTTCACTAATTTCTTTAAAATATTCATTTAGTTTACCATTATATGATTTATCCAGCACAAAAACTTGTGCGCCGTTTATTCTATATATTTCTTCACTAGATACTAGTGTTTCTGCAAAAGTATTATTAGTAAAAAGTATATATATTATAAATGTAAAAAATAGTTTTTTCATATATTTTTAGTTTTTTCTAACCTTTTAATTATTTTTAGTAACTTTTGGTTTTATTTTAAACTCTCTTTCCACTTGGTTTGCAATTTGTGCTGCTTCTTCTCTTGTGGAGCTAACACCAAGCCTTACCCTATACCATGTTTTACCATTAATAACCACTTGAGTAATAAAAACATCTGGATATTTACTTCTGTATTTTGCAGCCTCTTTTTCAGCCGATGCTTTTGACTGCACAGCTAAAAGCTGAACAACATAATTACCACTAACTTTAGGTTGTGCAACTTTTACAGGCTCTTTTTTAACTTCTTGTTTTACCTGAGATTTAGGAGTTTCCTTTTTAACCTGTGGTTGTTGTTTTGACTCTGCTTTTGGTTTTGCTGTTACTACTTCCTGTCTTTCAGGTTTTGGTTGTTCTTTTATCACTTCTTTAGAAGGTGTTTGCTCTTTTGCAACTTGTTTCGGAGTTTCTTCTTTAATAGGTGCAATAGGAGTAGTTTCTCTAACAGGTTCTACTTTATTTTCAGTAGGAATAACAGGCATAACAGGAGTTTGTGCCACTTCCATTTCATTTGTATCTTCTACTACAATATTATTATTCATATTATCTTCTTCTGTTACAGGTGGGGTAGTAGTTATTCTTATATTATCGCCATCTGGAGTAACTTCATCTGATTGTTCATCTATTGATGTAAATGTTAGTGTATCCCCCTCTGATGGGTTAGTGGTAATATCTTTTGGTTTTTCATTTTCCACAACTGGCACTTCTGTATTACTTGAGAAAACTTTACCTGTTAAGTATGCTATACCATATATTGTTATACCAAAACATACTAACACTACAAATATAATTAATATCATATCCCTAAAAGAATTTTTATTATTTTCGCCCATTTCTACATCCTTTCCGGTGCTGATACACCTAGTATATCAAGCCCTGTTTTTATTGTTATGGCAACAGCTTCACACACTGTGAGTCTGCCTTGAGAAGATTCTACATCTTCTTGGTTTAGTATTTTATTATTATAATAATATGAATGAAATAAAGAGGCTAATTCTTGTAAATGATAACTAACTCTGTGGGGTTCTAAATGGATACAGGAAAGCTCTATTATATATTTCATTCTTATAATACTTTTTATTAACTGAATTTCTTCTTTACCAAGTGATTTTTCTAAAAATGCACCCCTTTTATAATCAATACCTTTTTCTTTTGCGTTAGAAAGTAAACTATTTACCCTTGCATATGCGTATTGAATATAGTAAACAGGGTTATCGTTAGATTTTGATTTTGCCAAATCAATATCAAAATCAAATTGTGCGTCATGGCTTCTCATATTATAGAAAAACCTTGTAGCATCTATCCCTACTTCTTCAATTAACCAAGAAAGTGGAATAAACTCACCACTACGGGTAGACATACTTATTTTTTCCCCATTTTGGATTAAATTAACCATTTGCACAAGTGATGCTTTAAATGTTTCTTTTTTATAACCTAAACACTCTAAAGCACACTCCATTCTTTTAATATAGCCATGGTGGTCTGCACCCCATATATCAATTAAATAGTTATTGCCCCTAATATATTTATTTTGATGATATGCTATATCTGGAGTAAAATAAGTGTATTCCCCTGTTGTTTTTCTTAATACTCTGTCTTTATCATCGCCCATGCTTGATGTGTTTAACCATAAAGCACCGTCTTTTTCATACATTTTGCCTGATTTTTCAAGTTGTGATAATGCTTTATCTATTAATTTTTCACTATATAAACTTCTTTCACTGTAATAATTATCAAATACTACTCTAAACTCTTTTAAATCTTTATCTATATCTTTTTGGATAACTGCAACAGCTTTATTAAGACAAATTTCCAACGCTTCCTTTTTATCAATATCTAAAATATCTTTTTTTTCTGATAAAAGTTCCTGTGCTATATCTTTTATATAATCGCCATGATAACCATTTTCAGGAAATGGTGATTCCTGCTCTCTACCTAATATCTCTGCTATTCTTGAATAAACACTTAATGATAAGTTATTCATTTGGTTACCAGCATCGTTTACATAATATTCCCTTGTTACATTATAGCCTGACATAGCAAGGATTCTTGCAACAGAATCACCATAGGCTGCACCTCTGCCGTGTCCAATATGTAATGGCCCTGTTGGGTTAGCACTAACAAATTCTACCATTACTTTTTGGTTATTACCTATATTATTATTGAAATATTTTTCATCTTCTATAACATCCATACAAGTTTTTGCAAACCATGATGGATTAATGGATATATTAATAAATCCAGGGCCTGCAATTTCTAGTTTTACAGTATTATCCATTTTATTTTTTAGTTTTTCACATATTTCTTCAGCAATGATTTTAGGGTTTTTCTTTAAATGTTTTGTTAACTGCATAGCCACATTACATGCAAAATCACCATGTTCTTCTTTTTCTGGTATAACTAAAGTAAATGTTACTTCTGCATTAATCCCTTCATCTAAAAGCATTCCTTTTATTATTTCATCAATAACTAATGTTAATTTTTCTTTCAATTTTATATGCTCCTGTTTCCAATATTATTTTAAATATTCTTCTACATCAATACCCATATCTCGGTATTCATTTAATTTATTACGCAATGTTCTCACAGTTATTCCTAGTATTTCTGCAGCTTTTGTTCTGTTTCCTTGAACATCTTGTAATGTTTTAAGTATTAGTTCCTGTTCCACATCTGCTATGGTTCTACCAACTGATGATGAATTATCGTTACTATTTACTATTTCTTTTTGCCCTACTTCTTCACGAGTATCTACTTTTATACTGCTTATTTCTTTTTTAGGGCTAGACTTAAACCCTGCAATAGTAATTCCATGTAAAAATAAATCTTTAGAAGTTATTTCTTGAGTTTTTGAAAGCACAACAGCACGTTCAATAGTATGTTCAAGCTCCCTAACATTTCCTGGCCATTCATAACTTTGTAATGATTTTAAGGCGTCTTCTGAAAGTGGTTTTACTGCCTTTTTATTTATTTCAGAATATTTTTTTATGAAAAATGATGATAAATCTGCTACATCTTCTTTTCTATCCCTTAATGGTGGAAGCTCCATACTAATAACATTTAGCCTGTAATATAAATCTTCCCTAAAAGTGCCTTCTTCACTCATGGTTTTTAAGTTTCTATTGGTTGTAGCAAGCACACGAGTATTTATTTTAGAAGGTTTTAATGCTCCAAGCCTTTCCACTTCTTTTTCCTGTAATACACGTAAAAGTTTTGCTTGTAAATGGATAGGTATTTCCCCTATTTCATCAAGAAGTATTGTGCCACCATCTGCTGATTCAAATTTACCTAATTTTTTATTAACAGCCCCTGTAAAAGCACCTTTTTCATAACCAAAAAGTTCGCTTTCTATTAAGTTTTCCGGAATAGCTGCACAGTTTACTGCAATAAACGGCCCCTTACTATGGCCTGAATTTTCATGGATAAACCTTGCTAAAACTTCTTTACCTGTGCCTGATTCCCCTGTGATTAATACAGTTGCTTCGCTTTCTGCCACATCTTTTGCAAGTGAAAAAACATGTTCCATATAAGCACTTTTATATACTGTCCCTTTTCTTTTTTCTTCTGGTTTTCCTTCTTTTCCTGCTATGTTTTCATTGCTTGATAATTCAAAAGTTCTTCTTATTAACTCCTCTATAACTTCTGGAGAAAATGGTTTTAGTATATAATCATAAGCGCCTATTTTTAATGCTTCCACAGCTCCGGTTACAGAACCGTATGCTGTTACAAAACATACAGGTGTTTTTATACCTGTTGCTTTTAACATTTCAAACATGGAAAGCCCGTCTATTTCTGGCATACGCATATCACTAATAATTAAATCATATACTTTCTTTGTAGCCTTTTCAAAACCTATTTTACCGTTTTCAGCAGTTTCCACATTAATGCCTAAACGCATAACGGTTTCTTTCATGGCTTCACGCATATTATCATCATCATCTACTATTAATATGTTTTTATTCTCCATTTTCTTCTCCCATTTTTTTTGCATACTCAGCAGTAGGAACAGATATTGTAAACATAGTATAGTTTTCTCCGTTACTTTCTGCTGTAATATCCCCATTATGAGCTTTTATAATTTTATATGATATAGATAACCCTAAACCTGTGCCTTTTGCTTTTGTAGTTTGAAAAGGCATAAATAGTCTTGATAACATATCTTCATCTATACCCTGACCGTTATCTCTTATATGAAGTATTGTTTCTTTTTCTGTCATTTCTGATGTGGCAGTAATCTCCCCACCAACTGAAACTGCATCTACTGCGTTACCGATTAAGTTCATAATAACTTGTTTATACATATCTTCATCGCAATAAATGATATGGTCTTCATCTAGTTTATTTATGATTTTTACTTTTTTATCTCTTATAATATGCTGTAAATATAACACAACTTCATCTACAATATCTGCTAACACATGGATTGATGGGTTAATTTTTATTTCTTTTGCAAAAAGTAGGGTGTTACTTATTACAGCGTTAATTGTTCTAACCCCTTTTATTATGGAAGTAGTAAGCCGTTTTTTATCTGGCTCCTGCTCTAAATCTCTTGAAAGAAGTGAGGCATAAAGCTCAATAGAACCTAATGGATTTCTTACTTCGTGTGCAATATTTGCAGCCATTTCACCCATTATACGTAGACGTTCATTTCTTTGTTTTTCCTGTTCAAATTTTTTAAGCCGTGTTATATCGTCCATAACATAAACATAGCCTTCAGAATCTTCTGATTTTAAAGCACTAACACTTAACCTAAAATACCTTTTGCCGTCATCATCATAATCATGAACACCAGTTGTGGAAAAAAGGCTTAATATATGGAATACTTTTTCACTACCTAATTCTTCCATTAATTCTTTAGCACTTCTATTTTTTAAAAATACACCGTTTTTATTATCTTGGGCAATAATTGCAGAGTTAGTGTTATCCAAAACAGAATCTAAAAGCCCTTGTGTATGCTCTAACTTTTTTTGTAAAATTGAGTATGACTCTTTTAAGCTTTCAGTTGTTCTGTTAACTGCATCTACAACTTCTTTTAATAAGTCCACATCAATATTTGAAAAATCCGACAATGTATCACCGTTAATATATTAATTATTGTTTAATAATTATTTAAATTTTTACGCCAGTTATCTTCTTCCATTTCCCCTTTTGCAATACCTGCATATATGGAGTTAGGAATATTGGAAACTATATCGTTATAATAATTATAGCCCCTTTGAACATCACCCATATTAATAAATGATTTACCTAAATAATAAAGTGCCTCAGCTCGTCTGTCATCTTTATCTTTATAGTTATCTACAAACTGTTTTAGTGGCATAACAGCATTTTTAAAATCATTTTTACGGTAGAACACAAGCCCTATATCCATATAAACATTATTACTGCCATCAAACCTTGCATTAGCATCTCTACGTATTGTATCATAAATACTCATTAATATTTGCTGACGTTTTGCATCGCTTGGTATATTTTTTGCCAAAGAATATTTCATACTTGTGGCGTATTTTAAGTCTTTTGTGTATTGGTCTAGTAATGATACAGCCATATCCACATCAAGCTGTTCTAATTCGCCTATTATATATTTAAATGTTTCTTTATCAAAACTATTAACATCAGCTTTTAAGTTTTTGTCCCCTAATAAATAGCCTAATACTGCATAATCACTATTTTTTGGGTTAGGTGTAATTTCAGCATAGAAAGTTCTTGCTTTACTAGGGGAACCTAATTTATAAACACTCATAGCTACCATAGTTTTAACTTTATCTTTAAATCCTCTATTATTCCATGTATTTACCCAATCACTATTAGCATCATAAAGTTGCACAACAGAAGGATAATCTAGTGATTTATATGATTCTTCAAGTGGCTTAAGTAGTGAGTTTTCTAACACAGCTTGTGCCTGTGGAATATATGCCCCTTGTGGGAATTTTGCTAAATATTCTTTTGCGCCTGCCCTTGCTGCTGGGTAGTTTTTAGAACCATATATAACATTTAAATCTTTATAATAAGCGTTATCTAATAACCTTTGCCACCTTGCAGTATCCCCATATTTTGCAGGGTCTTCTGTTTTTAAGTGGGCTTCCACAAAAGATTTTACACCCTTATAGTCGTTATTTTTATATATTTGTTCAATTTTACCATATTTTATTTCATTAAGCATAATATCAGTTCTGCCTTTATATTTGCTTTCTGGGTATTCTGATATAAACTTATTAATTAACGGCTCTGCTGTTACATAATCTTTTTTATTATATACATTTTGTAGTTGAGAGAACATATAGTCTTCTCGTATAGTATTTAGTTCTTCAAAGTTTTTACTTTCTGGGTATAAACCTAAATAACCACCAATCATATCAACAGCTTCTGCAATTCTATTTTCTTTATAAAGTGTTTTTATAAGCATATATTTTGCTTTTTCATGTAATCCGTATGAATCAGGCCTTGCTAGTAAATCTTTAAAGAAATCGTTCCAATAATCATATGGTTTTGTGTTTAAATATTTTTCTGCATATGTAATTGTTGCTTTCTGCCCACTTTCCCTATCTGGGTAAAGCTGTTTTAATCTTAATAATAACTGGTCTGCATCTGCTGTTTTACCTGATTTATTAAGGATAGATGCTGCTCTAAATATAGCATTATTAGCAGATTTATCATCTGGATATTTTTCATAAATATGAGTATAAAGTTTTAGTGCCGGCTCATTTCTATTCTTTTTATAAAGCACATCTGCAACGGCGTTTAATCTATTTAATGTAGAATCTGGGTTACTCATTAATTCATCTAAATTTAATGTGGAAAAATATTCAAAGGCTAAATTATCTTCCCCCATATCGTAATACATTTGCCCTACTTCCCCATTTATAATATCTTGGTCAGTTTTAAAATTACGTAAATAAGAAAGGTATGTTTCAATAGCTTTATCCACCTGACCTACTTTTTTATAAAGTTGTGCCATTTTTTTAAGGGCGTCCCTTTTTGTTTCTAAATCCGGCACTGTATCATATATTTTTTGGTATGTTTTAATAGCTTCAAATTGCTGGTTGGCAAGCTCTTTTGCTTCAGCCGATTTTATTAAAGCATCAGTTGTGCGAAAGTTATCTGGGAATTGTTTTGCAAACTCATCAAATATTTCATATGTATTTGTATAATAAAGCCCGTCATACTGCCCCATAAGCATATATGCCTGCCCTAATTTAAACATTGCTTCTTGTTTATAAAATTCGTTTTGGGTAGAAGCTAATATTTGGCTTAACATTTGTGCTGCCTGTGGAAACTGTTTTGCTGCAATTAATTTATCTGCCTGATCAAGTAATTCTTGTAAATTTTTATCTTCTAACTCTTTAGTTTTTGTATCAAGTAACGGTTTTGCCACATTATAACTTGAAAGAATATCTTCATTCCTTTTGCCCCTTGTAGCCACCACTTTTATACCGTTGGAATCATTTACAATGGAAAATTCTGAACCGTTTTTCATATTAATAATAAAATCTTTCCCACTACCTTGAATATTAGATATAAAATCATCATTAATATTCTGCTGAAAAGGTTTTTTAATATTATTTATAAAGGTAATAACAACCTGCTCGTTACCTTTATTAACAGCTTGAATATTTTTAGGGTCTAATTTTAAATATACTTCTGTGAAATATTTATCCTTTCTTAAAAATAGTTCCTGTGCATATAAACTGCTGTAACTTATTAAAAAGATAAATATCACTAAACATAACTTTCTCATCATACACTAATACTACATATTTTCAATAATATTACAAGAAAAACTTTATTATTTTTTTAATTTTTTTACATTTTATTAAAATATCATAGTAATTTATGTGTTATTATATGGTTTATACCTATATATTCATTATATAATGACATAGAAATTATACTTTTGTTTTTTATAATGGCCACTTACTTTTATAATTTATTTTAAAAATAGTATCGCCAGAATATGCCTACATCATGGTTTTCGTTTTTCCAATAGTTTTTATATTCGTATTTTATTTCTAAGAAATGCTGTTTTATCTGAATTTTCAAGTGCATTAATATATTCTATTTGATATGGCATCAGCAGTTGCAACTGCAGCTTTTGCAACCAGCATGGCAAAACAAGGTTTAGGTCTTGCATCACAAGGTGCTAGTGGTGCTGTTTCAGCTGCTAAAAACTTTAAGCAGGGTATGGATGATAAGAATACAGATATAAATAACAGTAAAGAGCCTAATAATGCTATGTTAAATCAACTTGATACCTTTACTAATAAAAATTCAAACGATTTTAAAACACAAAATGGTTCAGGATTTTTTTATAGTGCAGGGCGTGGAACAGCACTATTTATGAATAATTTTCAAGAACGTTTTAATAAAACATCTGGTGCAGATTTTAAATTAGAAAATCAATCAACTGCTATTGATAAACCTGCTGTAAATATTACTCGTCCTGTTAATAATGGCAATATTAATAATGATAATAATACTACTAATGATAAAAATATTAATAATACTAAAAATGATGAAATAACACCTGATGATATTTCACAGGATACACCAGAAATTAAAAAAAAATACTTGATATAAATAGTATATATATATATACTTGAGTAAACGTTTATTAATTAAAAATAATTATAAAGGAGTAATTTATGAAAAAATTATTAATTATTACTATGCTTTTATTAGCTTGTTCATCAACTTATGCAAAAGACCCAAAAGAGACTGTTGAATATTGGGCAAATAAAACTGCTTTAACTGATGAAAATATTAAAGAAATGAGAACAGAAATGGATAAATGTTGGGATAGTTCTATGCGTTTATATTTTAAAGTTAAAGAAGGTAGCAAGCAATGGAATACATGTGTAGCTATTGTTGCAGTTAATAGGTTTGGTGGTAATTTTGAAGCATCTAATACTTATGCTAAAAATAGAAAAAGAGCAGAAACAGGCAAGTAAGTAAGGATAGTTTTCCAAAAGGATTATATAAAATAGTTTTGTATTGACCACAATTTTAATATGTTATGAAGGTGTGGGATGTATCCCACACAAATAAAAAAAGAAAGGAGTATATATATGATAAATAAAATATTCACAATACGTGGACGGGGGGGGGAATCGCAAATTTAATTTTGAAAATATTGTTATTTCCACTTGCAATAATATTAGAAATTACACATCATCCTGCTCTTTTATTATATTTAATAGGAGAAAATTATTATGAATGATATGTTATTAAATAATATTGTTGATTTCTTTAAAGATGATGAAAATATACCTAAAATATTTATTTGTAATAAGGTTTATACGCCATATACAAATATCACTAAAAACTCAAATAAATATGATAATTATCAAACTATCTTAAATAAATTCAATAATGAAAAATATTTTAGATGCAGAATATTTACTGTTGATAATACAACTATTGCTAAATATATCATTAAACTTGTAGATGCACATTATAATGTGTTAGAAGAAACTATAAATAATAAGTATGATGTTATAGAAGAAGAATTATTTGTATTATATTCTAATGAAAACTTTATACAAATCATCAATATGTCAAATAGAATATATTAATGCACTTGAAAATTCAGATAAAACATGGATTTATTTTATGCTATATATTAAATTATACTATGTTATGTTATAAATTATAGCTTATAACACTTTTGCAAAAAACTCCTGCTAATATTTTTTATTAATTATATTTATAATAAGAAAAATTTATTACTTTTATAATTTATTTTAAAAATAGTATCGCCAGAATATGCCTACATCATGG
>CALADT010000047.1 GCA_937890655.1 uncultured Mucispirillum sp.
AAAGAATAGGCTAAAAATATATATCTGCACACTAAGCCAAATAATTAAAATAACGTAGTAGTGAATTAATATATTTAACCGTAATAGGTTAGTTTTTTTCTTAATTTATTCTCTTTTATTTATAAAAAATGCAATTTATCAAGAATATTTTTTGTAGCTTTTGACCTATTTAATGTATAAAAATGAAGCCCTGCAACACCATTTGAAACGAGGTTTTCACATTGGTTTACTGCATACTCTATTCCTAGTTTTGCAACATCTTCTTCGCTTTTTCCAGACATATTATCTATTAATGATTGTGGAATATTACTACTACACATTACTTTAAAACGTTCTATTTGAGAATAACTTATAATAGGCATAATACCAGCAATTATAGGCACTTTTATACCTGATTTTTCTGCCATATCTCTAAACCTATAAAAATATTCGTTATTAAAAAATAATTGTGTTATTATAAAGGATGCTCCCATATCTACTTTATGTTTAAGCATTTCAATATCTTTTTCTAAACTTGCAGATTCAGGATGTTTTTCAGGGTAACCTGCTACACCTATACAAAACTTATTGCGTTCTGCAATATATTTTACTAAATCAGAAGCATATTTAAATTCACCCTTGGGAAGATTAATATCCTTTGGTAAATCTCCCCTTAAAGCTAAAACATTTTGAATACCTGAATCTTCTAATTTTAGTAATATTTCATCTAAAGTAGATTTATTAAACCCAACACATGTTATATGCATCATTGTTTCATAACTACATGTATCTTTAATATAATTTATCCAATCAAAAGTTTTATCAACAGTTAGGCCACCGGCACCAAAAGTAACAGATGAAAAATCTGCATGTTCTTCATGAAGAGAATCAATAGTATCAAAAAGGATTTTCTCCACTGCTAATGTTTTTGGTGGAAAAAATTCAAAAGATATTGATGGTTTTCTTGTTTTTAATATATCAGATATATACATTCATTCCCTCATTACGTAACTGCATTTATAAAATATTTAATATTATATTTTATAAATTTCTCTAATTATTATATATTATCCATAATAATTAATATATGACTTTAAAATAAAATAATACTTTTGTCAATGTTAAATAAGTTATGGCAAATTTACACCATTATTTTAAACAATAGATAGTAATATCAATTTTTAATATAAAATCATATATGGTAAATAAATAAGAATATTCCTATTTAAACTCTCTATTTAATGTTTAAGTACATTTAATTATAATAACCTTATATATATGCTCTTTAGAAATATATCCTGAATACTTATCTATTCTAAAATACATTTTTTTATATAAATATATTTATTACAGTATATAACTTATACCTTTTTACAGTGTTTTAGCAAATTTCTTGTTCCTAAATCAAAATGAATTACTCTTTTTATTATTTATTTTTTAAATCTAAACGCCCTCATTATGTCTTTTATAATATTCTTTCATATCTGTATCGCCTTCTTTTCTGTCAATCAAAATCCATTCTTTGACATTTTTTGTAAACCATTCTTGTTCTAGTAAATTTTGAATATTAAAAATACCCATTACAGCTAAATCTTTCTCATTACCTTGACAGATATAAGTATGTTTGTTTTTTTGATAATGCCTGAATCTTCTGCCTGTATTACTTATACTGTATGCTAAAAATTGCTTACACTTATAGTTGTAGTAGCTTTTATATTATTGCTTCATTAATACTTGCAATAGTAGTAAATCCTTATGTAATTACAATAATAAAAATATTAAAGATTAATGAAATCTCATGGATTATAGTAGAAAAAGTGGATATTTTAATATTATGCTTTCATATTAATAACAGTGCCAAGCATTTCATCGGCTGTTTTAATAACTGCTGTATTTACTTCCAAAAACCGTTGGTTGACCATACCTGTAACCATTTCATCTGATATATTTACATTGGAAGAAACCATATAGCCTGAAAGAATACTAAAGCCTGTTGGCTCAAAATCTTGATTTCCGTTGGCTGGTGTTATTGTGCCTATTAACTGGTTCTCACTATATAAATTACCTTCATTATCAAGCCTAACATTACCACCGGCACCTGTAAAAAGCAATTCTCCAGCAGGGCCTCTAAAATTGCCAAAATCATCTATGGAAAACTTATTTGCTACATAACTATATGTGGAATAAAGTTCTTCTTTGCTACCGTTACCAAAAACTGCAATATCTGTTGCTTCATTAGTAGGTATAAGGCTACCTTGATTATTATTAGGACGGATATTGCTTAACTTCACACCACCATTATTAAGTTCTGACAGAAAAGCACTGTTAGACTTATAACTTGGTGTTTTCAGATTTGCAATATTATTAGCAGTTACAGCAGAAACTGTTGCAGCAGCATTTAATGCCGTAACTGCTCCAAACATAGTATCAATCAAATAAATATCCTTACACTATTTTTTTATACCCTCTATTTCCCCTTTTAATACCATTTCTTTTAACTTACGTTTTAAGATTTTACCTATTGTTGTTAGTGGTAAATCGTTAGGGAAATACACATATTTAGGTATTTTAAAGTTAGCAATATTTTTCTTTAAATATGCTTTTACATCTTTCTCTGTTATATTTATATTATCATCTTTTTTAATATATGCAAGAATTATTTCATCACCATCATCATCAGGGACGCTTATAACAGCAGCAGCTTCCACTCCTTTTATATTATGGATATGTTCTTCAATTTCTCTAGGATAAACATTCATGCCTTTTACCAAGATTAAATCTTTTTTTCTATCAACTATGCTTATATACCCGTCTTTATCCATTGTCCCTAAATCGCCTGTGAAAAACCAGCCATTTTTTATAGCCTCGTTTGTTTCTTTAGGCATTTTCCAGTAACCTTGCATAATATTTGGACCTTTTGCAATAATCTCCCCTACTTCACCTCTTGGCACTTCCATATCGTCTTTATCCACAATTTTGACAGAAACACCATAGAAGGCTTTACCTACTGTCCCTGCTTTTGGATTTTCTAGTGTGTTACCTGCTAAAACAGGAGATGCTTCTGAAAGCCCATAACCTTCTACTAATGGAATACCAAACTTTTTCAAAAATTTGTTATAAATATCAATAGGTAAACCTGAACCAGAACATAAATGTATTCTTATAGGATATATAAATTTAATAAATAATTTTGGCATTTTAGCTTTAACTAAGGCAGAATATACTGTTGGAACAGCTGCCATTACAGTTGGTCTTTTAAAAACAAGTATATCTCTAAATTTTTTCGTTTTTAAATCCATTACAGATTGGAGTATAACTATTGATGCTCCTAAAAAAGATGGGAACATAATTGTTACTTCAAAAGAATAAATATGAAACATTGGTAAAAATAATAAAAACCTATCTTTATGTGTAATTTTATAAGAAATACTTGCCATTTTAACCATATTAATTAAGTTACTGTTGGATAACATAGCACCTTTTGGATTACCTGTTGTCCCTGAAGTATATATGATTACTGCTGTATCTTCTTCCTTTATATCTAATTCTAAAGGAAGTTCGCTCATATTCTTATCTTTTATAAGAACATTTTCTGCACCCCAGTTTGATGAATTATCATCAAAAGAGAAAACATTTTTTAACCCTTTATAATCTTCTTGAACTTTACTAATAATACCTTTAAATTTTTCAGAAGTAAAAATAGCTGTTGCTTCACAGTTGGAAAGAATATAACTTACTTCCTTATCTTTTAAAAATGTATTAACAGGGACAATAATACCACCTGCTTTTGCAATGGCAAAAATAGCAAATATAAAATATGGAGAGTTTTCCAGCATAATTGCTACCCTATCCCCTTTACGAATACCAGAAAAAGCTAATACCCTAGAAATTTTATTACATAACTTTTCTGCTTCTGCGTATGTATATGCTATATCTTTAAAAAATAAATATTTTTTTTTGCCATTCATAGCAGACTGATAAGTTAATATATCTGCTAAAATATTTGGTTGTTCAA
>CALADT010000048.1 GCA_937890655.1 uncultured Mucispirillum sp.
GGTATGGTAATTAATGGATATAATTCAACTATTCCTGTTACAGTTGATGAAATTATATACCATACAAAATCAGTAAAAAAAGCAGTTACAAGAGCTTTTATTGTGGCAGATATGCCTTTTGGGTCTTACCAAATAGACTTAAACTCAGCATTAGAAAACGCTATAAAAATTATAAAAGAAACAGAAGTAGCTGCAGTGAAAATAGAAGGTGGAAAAGAAGTTGCATCA
The DNA here is from genome assembly GCA_937890655.1 of uncultured Mucispirillum sp. Taxonomy (GTDB): domain Bacteria; phylum Chrysiogenota; class Deferribacteres; order Deferribacterales; family Mucispirillaceae; genus Mucispirillum. The sequence continues at coordinate 229 of CALADT010000048.1, forward strand.
CTTGTAGAAAAACTTGTTAGTGCTGGAATAGGTGTTATGGGGCATATTGGTTTAAAACCACAAAGTATTAACACTATGGGTGGTTATAAAATATTTGGAAAAAATGGAGCAGAAAGCCTTATTGAGGATGCTATTGCTTTGGAAAAAGCAGGGGCTTTTGCTATTGTTCTTGAAGGGATTTCAAAAGATAGTGCTAGGATTGTTACAAGTAAAATAGATATACCAACCATAGGAATAGGTGCTGGAAATGGCTGTGATGGGCAAATTCTTGTTTTCCATGATATTTTTGGAATGTATAATAATTTTACACCTAAATTTGTAAAAAAATATGCAAATGTAGCTGAAATTATTAATAATGCCACAAAAACTTATATTAATGAAGTAAAATCTGGAGTTTTTCCAGATGATAATTACTCATTTAAATAATATTTTATATATAGGAATTAAATATATGCGTATTATTAAATCAATAAATGAAATTAGAACGATTATAAACCAATGGAAAAAAAATGGGTTAAGTATAGGGTTTGTGCCAACTATGGGTTATCTTCATAAAGGTCATGGAGCTTTAATACAAGAATCTGTTAAAAATAATAATAAAACAATCGTTAGTGTATTTGTAAACCCTACACAGTTTGGAGCTAATGAAGATTTAGATAAATATCCTCGTGATATAGAAAATGATAGCAGGGTAGTGGAAGAATATGGTGGAGATATTATATTTAACCCTGAACCTGAAGAAATGTATAATAAAAATATGACTAAAGTATTTGTAGAAAGTTTATCAAACAAATTATGTGGTATAACACGTCCTACACATTTTCAAGGGGTTTGTTTAGTTGTTGCAAAACTTTTTAATATAATAACACCAAATAATGCTT
>CALADT010000049.1 GCA_937890655.1 uncultured Mucispirillum sp.
ATTTGTTGCTGATAAATAACCTTATATTAATAGTAACCTATTAATAAGGTATAAAGAGCGTGCCCATGAGGATTCGAACCTCAGACCCACGGCTTAGAAGGCCGTTGCTCTATCCAGCTGAGCTATGGGCACACGTTAGAATATACTTTTAACCAAAAAATAAGTGTTTTGTCAAGTAAATATTTTAAAAAAATTGAAGAAATATTTATTTTAAGCAAAAATAGTAAAATTTTCCTTGCTAAAAGATATGCCACTGTGGTAAAACTATACCCTAAAATAATATAAATATAATGAGAGGGACAATGGAACTAAACAGCACGCCTTTATATATAGGGACAAGTGGATATAACTATGAGGATTGGAAAGGCACATTTGCACCAGCAGAAACAGATAACTATGACCTGCTAACTCATTATAAAGCATCAAAACTTAATTTTTTAGAATTAACATATACTTTTTACCGTATGCCTATTGCTGAAAAAATTGACGGAATTATGGATAGGTTAGGGGACGATTTAAAAGTATCCATTAGGCTTAATAAGTCATTAATGCGTAAAAAACCAAGTAATTTAGAAATAGAATCCTTTAAAGAGGGTATAGCCCCTGCCATAGAACGTGGAAAAGCAGTAGCTTTATTTGCTGATTTTCATCATTTATTTTCGGCAAGTAGAGAAAATTTTGATATACTTATTGAGTTAAAAGAAAACTTTAAAGATATACCATTATTTATGGAGCTTACTAACTCCACATGGCATAAAGAACGTTTTTATGAAGAATTTAAACAAAATGAAATAGGCTTGTGTATTGTAGATGGCCCAAAATTTAGAGGGTTTGCCCCTTATAAGCCAATATGTTCTAATGGTGGTGTATATTTTAGGCTTTACGGTAAAGACCCACTTTGGCTTAGTGGTGCTGAAAAGTTTTTAAACTATGATTACAGCCAAAAAGAACTAAAAAGGTTTTTAGATGATGCTAGAGATGTTTCTGTTATGGCAAAAAATATTTTCTTTTCTTTTTGTAACGTGGAAAAAGGCAACGCACCTAAAAACGCTTTATCATTAAAAGCTATGGCAGAAGATTATAAATGATAAAAAAAGCTGCTGCCATAAAAGGTGATTTGGGAAATAATAATGCAATAGTTACAGCAAGTGGCAAAGGGACTTTAGCAGAAGAAATAATTATGGCAGCCAAAGAACATAATATAACAATTAAACAAGATGAAAATCTTGCAGAAGTGCTTTCCACGCTTGAAGTGTATGAAAATATACCAGATGATATGTATGAAGCAGTATCTGAGATTTTGCAGGAATTATATTTTATAAATAAACGATTACCTAAATAACAAGACTATCTACACAAGTTAAAGGAGCAGTTATGAAAAAATGGATTAAGGTAATATTAGCAGTTTTAATAGTTGTAGTATTTTTTAGAGCAATGCTTGTTATGACAGGCTATACAGGGGAAACAACAGGTATTCAAGCACCCTCTATTGCTGTTATGGAAATAAATGGGCAGATATTTGATAGTAAACAGGCTATTGATACATTAAAAAAGTATAAAGAAAACCCACTTGTAGAGGGTGTTGTTATAAAAGTGGACTCCCCTGGTGGAGCTGTTACCCCTAGTATGGAAATATATGATTATATATTAACATTAGGCAAGCCGGTTTATGCTGCTATGGGTTCAGTTGCTGCTTCTGGTGGTTACTTAATTAGTCTTGGGGCAGATAGTATTTATGCAGAACCTTCTACTATAACAGGTAGTATAGGGGTTATAATGAACCTTGTAAATACACAAGAGCTTATGGATAAAATAGGCATTAAAAGTGTAGTATTAAAAAGTGGTGAATTTAAAGATTCTGGTAGCCCTGCAAGGCAGATGACAGAAAAAGATAAAGAAGTATTGAATCAGGTATTAATGGATATGTATTATCAGTTTACTGATATAGTTATTCAACGCCGTGGGCTTTCTAAAGAAAAAGTTATGGCTTTAGCAGACGGAAGAATATATACAGGTAAAATGGCACAAAGTAATGGGCTTGTAAATAATCTTGGTTCTTGGGAAAAAGCAGTAAAAGATATGAAAGCAAAACTTAATAAAGAAGACCTTGAAACATATATTGAGCCAAAAGAAAAAACTATATTAGAAAAACTAACTGAGGCAACATCTAATACAGAATTAAATAAAATGATTACAACCAAAACAGGCTTTTTCTATTTAGCGGAAATATATTAATGTTTGCAAAAGTAAATTCATCTTATCTACATGGTATTAAAGGAATAAGGGTAGATGTGGAGTGCGACTCTGCTTCCTACGGTTTACCCTCTTTTTCTATTGTAGGTTTAGGCGATAACGCCATAAAAGAAAGTAAAGATAGAGTAAAAGCAGCATTAAAAAACTTAGATTATCATTTTTTTAATCATCCATTAACCATAAACCTTGCCCCTGCTGATATGAAAAAAGAGGGCAGTCATTTTGATTTGCCAATTTCTTTAGCTATCCTTTTAGCAGCAGGCGTGATAGAAAAAAATTTAGATGACTACCTGTTTTTAGGGGAGCTTTCTTTAGACGGCAGGTTAAGAAGTGTTACAGGTGTTTTATCTATGGTGGAATATTCTGTAAAAGCAGGTATAAAAAAGATTATACTTCCTTATGATAATGTATGTGAAGCATCACTTATTCCAGAAGCAGAAGTTTATGGGTTTAATGAGCTTTCAGAAGTTATAGCTTTTTTACGTGGAGATAAAGAATATAAGTCTTATGAAAATAAACTTGAACTATTTAATGAAAGTTATATAGAATATGATGCTGATTTTAAAGATGTTCGTGGCCAATTCCAAGCAAGGCGGGCAGCTGAAATTTCTGCCAGTGGTATGCATAATTTTATAATGATAGGTAGCCCAGGAAGTGGTAAAACTATGATTGCAAAACGTATGCCTTCCATACTTGCACCAATGACTTTACAAGAAGCACTAGAAACTACAAAAATCCATTCAGTAGCAGGGTTAATAAAAGACGGTGGAACACTTATTAATAAACGCCCCTTTGTTAGCCCACATCATACATCAAGTAATATTGCCATAATAGGTGGTGGCACAAAAGCACTACCAGGAAACGTTAGTATAGCAAGTGGTGGTATATTATTTCTTGATGAAATGCTTGAGTTTTCAAGAAGTGTTTTAGAAGTATTAAGACAGCCTATGGAAGATAGAACAGTTACCATAGCACGAGCAGGTAGAACAATAACATACCCTGCAAAATTTATGCTTGTAGGTGCCATGAACCCATGCCCTTGTGGTTATTTGGGAGATAGCCGTAAGGATTGCACATGCACACCGAATATGATAGATAGATACAGGGTAAAACTTTCAGGGCCAATGCTTGATAGAATAGATTTAATAGCACGAGTAGAAGCAGTAGATTATAAAGACTTAATGGACTATAAAGAGGGTGAATCTTCAAAAGATATTAGAGAACGTGTTATAAATACCCATAAAATACAGGCAGAACGGTTTAAAGACGAAAATATATTATATAATTCTGAAATGACAGAAAGCCTTATAAGAAAATATTGTATATTAGACCAAGATGCAAAAAGAACTCTTGAAAACATTATGAGTAAATATAATATATCTGCACGTTCTTATTCTAAAATTTTAAAAACATCAAGAACTATTGCAGATATGTCAGAAAGCGAAAATATAACAAAAAGCCATATATTAGAAGCCTTTCAAATGAAATTGCCAGATAACGAAATATAGCCTTTATTTATAATAAAGAATATGGAATGTTTAGTAAGAAGTGTTAAAACTAATACTAAAACCCATAATATAATATGTAAATATATTTTTTATTTCTAGTTTTATATAGTTATTTATAAGTTTTCTTGATTTTTTAAAAAATTATCTAAAATAAATTAGTAAGGGAAAATATAGAAAAGCTATATTTTATAATATGTTAAATAAAGTTGTATAATAAAATATAGCCATATTTATTATATATTTATAATAAAAAGTATTGAAAATTTAGCAAGTAGAATAAATACTAAAGCTAAAACCGATACAATAGTCATAAGCATACATGATTTTGGTATATCTTCCATATCTGGTTCTTTAATATCATCGCCTATTGGTTTTCTATTTGTAAAAGTTTCCCCAAAATATGTAACATCATTTCCACCAATTTGGATACCTAATGCACCTGCAAGAGCTGATTCTGGATAACCGCTATTAGGGCTTTCATGGGCCCACCTATCTCTAATTAATATTTTATAGGCAGATTTATAATCAAACCCAGAAAGCAGTGCAGCAGCAACATATAAAAACCCTGTGATTCTTGCAGGGATAATATTCATTATATCATCTAGTTTTGCAGGAAAAAGCCCAAAGTTAATATATTTGCTTGTTTTATAGCCAACTTTTGCATCTAATACATTTATTGCTTTATATAAAAGCCCTAAACTTGCACCACCTATAATAATATAGAATAACGGTGCCACTACTTTATCATTTGTGTTTTTAGCAATAGACTCAATAGTTGTAGTAACAACTTGATTTTCATCTAAATTATTTGTCTGCCTTGTGGTAATATTAGAAAGAGATTTTTGTGCTCCGTCTAAATTTTCCATATAAAGTTCGTTATAGACTTTCATAGCTTTTTCTTTTAATGAACCTAACCCTAAAATTTGGAAACATAAAAATATTTCAAAAACAACACCTAAAACAGTGTTTATATGATAAAGCAGGCTTAATATTATAAATGGTATTAAAAAAGCTGTTACAAAAACAATAAATGTTAGTAACGCGCCTGCTACATTTTCTGCTTTTTTGCCTTTTCTAAAAACTCTACGAATAGAGATTTCTAAATATTTAATATAGTTACTTAAAACTGTTTTTAAGCTGGGAATAGCTTTTATTTCTTTAAATATGAACTCTAATATAAAAGCTACTATGCTAATTAATGCTATTGTCATACTTTACCTTTTTATAATTTTTCTATAATAATTAATTCTCTATTATTTTCATCATAATTTGTTTTATAACCACCGCCATTATCTATATGATAATGTAATATGTCATTACTTTCTTTACACATAATAGAAAATAGTGCCATTATTACACCACCGTGGCATACAAGTGCTGAGTTATTAACATTTTCTTTATCCATTATTTTAATCATTTCAAAAAAAGCCTTTAATACACGTCTGCTAAATTCAAGACCACTTTCCCCATCAGGTATTTTGTGTAAAGCGTTAGTTTTTATAAATTCATTATAGTCTTTATTATGTGCTAGTTCATTAGGAGTTTTACCTTCAAATAAACCGAAATTCATTTCACGCATATTAGTTAATACAATAAAACTATCTTCTGGAAATATAATATTTGCAGTTTCTACACACCTATTCATAGGGCTTGTAAAAAGCATATCTTTTACTATATTATGCCTTTTGTTTTCCCATGATTCACTAATAAGGTTTTTGCCGTTATCAGTAAGATGTAAATCTGTTGAGCCAACAAACCTACCTTCTTCGTTGTATTTTGTTTTTCCGTGTCTAATAAAATAAATTGTTTTCAAGAGAATAAAAACTCCAAAATATAATAAAAACTAAGTTATTATAATAGATATTAATAATAAAATCAATAATATGATTACAAAAACAAAATAAAATAATAATATATGTAAATCAATAAATATTAATTGACTAAACTACTTTTTTTTGATAAAATTTTTCATTAAAAATTTGAGGTTATTATGGCTAAAAAAACGTTAAAAATAATTTCTTACACATTATTAGGTGTTATTTTAGCAGCATTATTTATATGTTACGTAGTATGGGCAATTACCCCAGTTTACAATTTTCCTGAAGCAAAATTATTTAGTGGGGCTAAATTTTATAACCCATATAAAGATTATGATAACCAACATTATTACAGAGCAAACTTTCATGGCCACTCAAGATTAACAGGTGGTGTTACAAATGGTAAAGATAACACTATGGAAGATGTGTTTAAAGCATACCGTGATTTAAAATATGGTTATGCAACAGTTTCTAACTATCACCATGTTACAGAAGAATCATTTTATGATTTCCCATACATTCCAGCACAAGAATATGGTGTTAATATATTTAAAACCCATATGCTTTTAGTGGGTTCTAAAAGGCGAGAATTTTTTGACCAACCATTATTACAAGATGCAAACACAATACAATTTCGTATTAATATAGTAAAACCACATACAGAAGTTTTATCACTAGCACACCCTTCATTTTTAAACGGTATAGAAGTGGAACATATGAAAAAAATTACAGGCTATGATTTAATGGAAGTAATAAATACATTTGCCCATTCTGTAAAACATTGGGATACAGCATTATCAAGTGGCAGGCCTGCATTTTTACTTGCAAGTGATGATACGCACAATGTTTTTATTAATACAGATATTGGTAGAAATATAACAATGGTGCCACTTGACCCTAAAGAAAGTGAAAAAATATATGATGTATTAAAAAGTGGTTCAGTTTATGGTATAACAGTGCCACATACTATTGCACTTCTTGATAGAGCAGAAAAACTAAAAGTTTTAAAAACTCATCCACAACTTTTATCGTTACAGGTTGATGATAACGGTAAAATAAGTATGGCACTTAATAGAAATGTGGATAAAATTACTTTTTCATCTAACTATGGGGAAGAAAGGGCAAGTTTTGATAATGTAAGCTCAGCATATTATCAAATGCAGGATAACGACAGCTACGCAAGAGCAACTGTTTATTTTGATAACGGTTCTATTGCATATTTTAACCCAGTAATAAGAACAGATGACGGTTTAAAACCGGTTATGCCACAAGTTACTGTTTCTTACCCACTTAGTATTATAAAATGGATTTTAACAACGTCTTTTGTGGTTGCTATTCTATATGTTATATATAGAAGACGCAGCAAAAAATAACTCCAATAAAAAGTGCTTTGGTCTATTTCATCAAAGCATTTTTTTTATTTATAATTCTAATGTTTTAAAATCATTAATTATATAAATAATTATAATAATGTAATGATAAGTATAAAATAAGTAATAAATATGCCTAAATAAAAACATAAAATTTTTATTACTAGTTTAAAATTATAAAATTATTTTGCAGATTACATTTCACTTTTATATTAAATTATAACAACAAACTATACTCTTTTTAAATTATGTTTAGCTTGCATAATTTTAAAAATATTACCTATATAAAGCATATTTGTTTTATGTGTAGTAATAGGTAATATTTAAAGAGTAAATGGATAGTGAAAATATCTATAAAAAGGTTTTTATTTTTATAATAGTTTTAAAATTTATCATAAAATATTATCTATAAATAACAGGTATAGTATTTATTATTAATTTTAGGTATCTACTTGTTTATTAATATGTATACATGTATTTTTATGTTATAAAACGACACTGTAAAAAATTTTGTGTAATAGAAAAAACTGTGTTATAAAAAAGAATAAGGAGTATTACATGAAATTTGAAGAACAGTTAAAACATTTTAAAGAAAGTCTAAATTTTTAAGAAAAATTTTGGAGTATCAGACTATAATAAATTGAGCGAGTTCCTGAAGATGAAGTAGACCCGTTATATAAGCGTCTACGTATTCAAATTTTTATAGGTATCTTTGTTGGATACGCTGCCTACTACTTTGTTCGTAAAACTTTTGGTTTAGCAATGCCTTATTTAATTGAGGAAAAAGGCTTTTCAAAAGGTGAGCTTGGTGTTGCATTATCTGCTGTATCTATAGCTTATGGTATTTCAAAATTTATTATGGGTTCTGTTTCAGATAGAGCAAACCCACGATATTTTTTGCATGCAGGTTTACTTTTAGCATCTGGAGTAACATTAATTCTTGGTTTTTTTGACTGGGCTACATCATCTGTTGCGATTATGTTTGTAATCCTGTTTTTTAGCGGTTGGTTTCAAGGTATGGGCTGGCCTCCATGTGGTAGAAGTATGGTTCACTGGTGGTCCCATAAAGAACGTGGTTCAGTTGTTTCCCTTTGGAATGTAGCACATAATATTGGAGGTGGGTTACCGCCATTATTTTTTATGCTAGGTATGTATTTATTTGCTGACTGGCATTCTGCTTTCTATATGCCTGCCTTTGCAGCAATTATCGTTGCTATTTTAGCATTTTTATTAATGCGAGATACACCACAATCTTGTGGTCTTCCTTCCATAGAAGAATATAAAAATGATTATCCATCTGATTATAATAAAGAACATTCTGAAAAAGAATTATCAGCAAAAGCAATTTTTACAAAATATATTTTACCAAATAAACTTTTATGGTATATAGCGTTTGCTAACGTATTTGTATATTTAATTAGATACGGTATCCTTGACTGGTCTCCGACATATTTAAAAGAAGTAAAACATTTTGATATGCATTCAAGTTCATGGGGCTATTTCTTGTATGAATATGCAGGTATTCCTGGTACACTACTTTGTGGCTGGATGAGTGATAAAGTTTTTAAAGACTCAAGAAGTATTACAGGTTTATTTTTCATGGGGCTTGTAACAATAGCTGTTGCAGGTTTTTGGCTTAACCCTCCAGGCAATCCTGGACTTGATATGTTCTTTATGATTGCAATAGGTTTCTTAATATATGGCCCTGTTATGTTAATAGGTTTATATGCTCTTGAACTTGCTTCTAAAAAAGCAGCAGGAACAGCAGCTGGTTTTACAGGCCTTTTTGGTTATCTTGGTGGTTCTGTTGCTGCAAGTGCTATAATCGGTTACACAGTTGATTTCTTCGGATGGAACGGTGGTTTTATGGTTATGGTAGCAGGTAGTATATTAGCTATGGTGCTTTTATTTGTTACTTTAATCAACGAGAAAAAACAAAAAGCAATAAATGAAACTTTATAATTTCACATAAACATTTTTAAAAATGCTCTAGATTATTATATATAATTTGGAGCATTTTTTATATATTAATATCTTATTTAAAAATCCATTTCTATAAGTTATTATTAATTTTATAAATAATCTATTTTGTATAATCTATATATAATAACCAAATTAAATAATATATTAAATAAAATATAGTATAGTAAAAATAAATATTAAAAAAACCTGTGTAAAAAAGTCTGTAAAAAGTGATTTCTAAGTTATATTAATTAAAATATCATTATATTTTTTTATTTATAGTTTTATAAAATATAAATTATATAGAATATTATTTTAAATAGTAAACTTTTCTTAATAAAAAATAATCAAGCAAAATTATAAGTGTATAAATA
>CALADT010000050.1 GCA_937890655.1 uncultured Mucispirillum sp.
AATAAAGGGGGAATAATTATTCCCCCTATTGATTTGCTTATGTATAGTATAAACTATTATTTACTATTTTACAAGTTTTTTAATGTTTAAAACATTATCAGCTTTTTTCCTTTTTATTAAGAATGCTGGTTTTGTATCTGGGCCAGTCATATTTTTATAAGCATAAGGAAAATTAGCTTTATTTAACCTTTCACCCTCTGGGTATTTACGTTGTAATTCACCAAAATCACCCCAGTCTAAAGCTCTAACAGGGCATGCAGCAACGCATACAGGTGCTCCTTGTCCTGCTTCTACTCTTTCATAGCAGTATTTACATTTTTGCATTGGGTGTTCTATTATCCAAGTTTCTTTTTTAGTTGGTTCTTGAACATCTTCTGCTATATGTGGTGCTGCAAAAGGGCATGCCTCTATACATGCTTGTAATCCTTGGCATAAATCTCTATCCACATAAACAATACCGTTATCACGTTTTTTAATAGCTCCAAAATAACATGCTTTCATACATGCTGGGTCTTCACAGTGATTACAGCTCATAGTTAAGTTTTCAAATACAGTTTTACCTGTTTCAAAAGCCTCTTGACGACGCCACCTAACTATACCAGGGTTTACCTGATTATAATCTTTACAAGAAACTGTGCAGGCGTTGCAACCTATACAGCGAGTTTGGTCAAAATAAAATCCATATTGCATGTTGCTTACCTCCTAACTATGCGTTTTTTAATATTTCAATTTTTACCATAGCAGATTGTGTTCCATTACCATGGTCCATACGTGATGGAGTAGATGGCATTAATGTGTTACAGTTACCACCAACATCTAATGGGTTATTGTTTATATCGCCACGAAGGTCAGTCCAACAGCCTTGGTGTAATCCAACATACCCAGGAACGCAACGGCCTGTTTTTCTAATAGCACATACAACAGCACCTATTTCATTAGATACTTTTACAAGTGTGCCGTCTGCCATACCTGCAAAATCTTCATCATTTACCCAAATATCTGCATAACTTGCTCTTTTTTCTTGGCCTGCTTTTGGTAAACCATTATTATCTATTAATTCATTAAGGTTAGGTATTTTTTGTAAATTATTATTAGCTACATCACTACCTAAATTAGCGTATTTACCAGCATCGTTACCAGAATAAAGTTCTCCACCTACAACCCTATGTGTAAGCTCCCTTAAATAAGGGTTTTCTGCTTGAGATGAGTGTGCACGGAAACGGTCATGTGTAGTTGTAAGTAAATAACGGCCTTGTAATTTTGTATTATCATCAAGCCCATAAGCTACCCTAAAATGGTCTTCATAGTTAAAATATACAGGGATTGGGTAAACCATTGGGTCGCCTTCTTCATCTTTATTAATTTGGCCTTGTTTATCTTTAGTTAAATAACCATGATATTTACTATATAAGTTTTCATAACGCCATACTAATGTGCCAGAATAAACTTGGAACATACCTGTTTGTTTTGGACAGCTTTCTGTTTCTGCAAAACCATGCTGACCATTATCATTATTAGAAAAGCCATAAACTCCACATTCATTTGACCAGTCAACAGTTGTAACTCCTGGAAAAAATGGTTTTGTTTTATCTGCTTTATCATAAGCTGCTCTAATTTTATTAGTTGAATCTGCAGATGTTGTTACAGGTTTTGCATGGGAAATTGGTTTTTCTAAAAACTGACTCCATGTTTTACCATAATATGGGCTTTTTGGGTTTTTACTAATTGTTTTATCAAAAGCATCACGAACTACATCTTCAAATTTTACATCTTTTGGTGCTTTATTATTTTTATTTTTACCTGTGAATTTTTCAAGATTTGCAGGAGTGTGTGCCCCTATTAAATCTCTCATAAATTCCCAAGTTGATTTTGATTCTCCAGGGCCTGCTTTTACAGCATCTACAAATAACGTTCCTGAATTTTCTATTGCAACAAAATCTGCTTGTTCCCATGTAGTTTCTGCTGGAATAACATAGTCTGAATACATTGCAGATTGGGACATAAAGTTATCAAATGTTACAAGATAGAATGCATCTTCCATTTTTGCAGCAGGGTGGCTACCATAACCAAAAGTTGGTAATGCCTTATACATTCTAGCAGAATCAATAGTGTTACCATGTTGGTTCATAGGAATATTGCCTGCAGAATTTAATATAAAACGATGGCCAGAATATTCTACATTTGCTGATTGGTCTTGTAATGTGCCTTTATCTTGAACTTTATTACCTTTAAAATCATAATAAGTGCATGTTACATCTTGTTTCTCTTTTTTTCCAGGGACAGTTATTTTTTCTGTTACTGTAAATGTTTTAGGAACCCCTTTTCCTACACCTGTTATACCAATACGGTTTACAAGTGATTTTACACCACCATCATCAAAATATACTTGGCCTGTTTTACCTTGATATGTTGGTTTTCCTTTACCATTTGCTTTTACCCAGTCTGGTATATTAGGTTGATATCCATTTGCTTTTAATTCATTACCAAAAGCCATTTTAATAGCATTATGCCACTGAGTAACTGATATTCTAGGGTGGCAGCTCATAGCTGGCACATCCTTCCATGTTGCAGGTATTATATCTTCATTTTTAATTTGGTTAGGGTCAGATTCTTTTGAAACACCAATTCTATTATTTTGAACTCCTGTTCCTTTATAGCCCCAGTTTTTAGTGGCAATTAAAAGTGTTTGAAGTGCATAAAGAGTAACTGTACCATCATTTTGTTTTAACTGGCCACCTGCCCATTCATTATAAACACGTTCTTTACCGTTACTATTACCACATCTTAAGTAAAATTCTGCTAAATCTTTAATATCTTGTTCAGCAACACCTGTTATTTTAGATGCCCATGCAGGAGTTTTTGCAACATTCATTTCTTTTTTATATTGATATTTTGTATTAGAACTATCAATAAAAGTAAATTTTGCAATACTTGTATTGCGAGCTATGTTTTTTGTAGCAAATTGTTTTGCCATATAGTTATTACTTGCAGAATATTGAGCTTTTTTAAGCCTATCATCTTGACCCATAATATAAGCAGATAAAGACTGACCAGCAGGAACAGCAGCAACATAAACAAATTTTTTATCTGCACTTTTATCATCAAAAGAAATTTCGCCTGTTGTTGTATTTCTCCAATATTCAGGAGTTTCAAAAAAGCCATATACCATTGTATCAAGATAGTCTACATCTAATCCACCTTGTTTTATGGAACCATCTGTTCCAAAAGTTTTATCTATCATATGGTAAAGCATACCTAAAACAAGTGCCACATCTGTATATGGTCTTATTTGATACCATTCATTTGCTTGAGCTATACCAATTTCTGAAAGTTCTGGCCCTATAAATTTAATTAAACCACCATTTGCTTTTATACCTTCAATAGCTTTTGTCCATGAAAAGGCTTTTGGGTTATGGGTAGTAGGAATATTAGAACCCCACATTACAAAATGTTTTTTTATTCCGTCTTGTAAAGAATAAAAAAGTGGGTCTGCAGACATATTTATCATACCAGAGTATGCAGTGCCATAACCACCCATATATGAGCCTTGGTGGAAAGAATAGTCTGAAGTATAAGCAGAAGCACCACCTAATAAACGTAAAGCTGGGGAAATATCATCTGCTGAAGCAAATAAACCTGTATAACTACCACCTTGGAATTGTGAAGCAATGTTACCACAAGCATAAATAGAATGGAATGCTTCTGCACCATATTTACCTTGCACTGCTTTTAATCTTTCAGCTATTTCTTTAATAGCTTGGTTCCATGGGATACGTTGAAAACCTGTAATATCTCCACGTTCTTTAGTTTGTTTTAAGGCATATTTTAAACGCCCAGGGTGATAAAGCCTTGTTTTATATGCACGGCATCTTGAACAAGCACGAGATTGAGTAGTGTTTGCACTTATTTCATCTACATTATCACTTGTAATTGGCGTTCCGTCATATGCTGTAGTTGTTTCGTCTGTTAAAAAGCGAACAATTCTATGTTTGCCTGTTGCTTTATCTTCAAAAACTTGTGCTCTAATAATACACCTACCACCACAGTTATGAGTAGATGTGCCATAACGGTAAACAGGAGTATTTGTAAAAAATTCATCATCTATTTTATGATCTAAATAATCAGTATTATATAAAGGTTCTTCCTCTTGAGCACAACCATAAAGAGTTGCCATAGCACCTAATGCTGCTGTGCCTTTTAAAAAAGAACGTCTTGAAACGGATTTATCTTCTAAAAGTCCTTTAAGCATATTTTCCTCCAAATATTTGCTTTATATTACCATATTATTTACTTAGTTCTTTATGTGGTCCAACTTCTGGCACTGTTTGGTGACACATAATACAGTTTTGTGCAGGGTTAGACTTCCAATTACTAGAAGTAATAATACAACTTGTTCCACAATGTGATTGTAATGAGTTTAATTCTGTTCCTTCAGAATGCCCTCTAAAACCTGCTCTTGAGTGGCTTAATGGCACTGCTGTTTCATGGCAAGAATCACAATAGTCTTGTTTGTGGCAAGCCTGACAGTTTGTTTTATTCCATCTTGCTTCCATACCGTGAGTTCTGTTTACAAATGTTGATGTATGGTTTCTTGGTGCAGTATCTTCATGGCAAGAAATACATTCACTTCTTTCATCATGACATGATAAACAGTCGTTCATATTTGATTTTGCCTGCTGGCCATGACTTTCTATCCAATTTGTATTGTGAGTAGCTGGTTTTGTGCTATCAACTGCATATGCAACAGTAGAAACTAAAACAACTACAATAGCAACTATTAATAATCTTATTTTCATATTATTTTCTCCCATTTATTACCAAATAAAGTTTAACCACATTTCAACAGTGTGAACATCTGGTTGTAAATCTGCACTTTTAAAAAGGTCTGCATATTCAAACATATAATCAAGCTGTATTGCACACCAGTCAACAGGTTTATATAAACCACCAATATATGCTACTGTTGTATTTTGGTTTAACAGTCTATTATTATATTCCCCTTGATTTAGTCCACCCATTTTTATAGGGTTATTTCTGTATTGGAAGTTTTGCACGTTTACTCCCATCCATGCTTCTAAACCGTCAAAGAAAACTTGTGTCATACGGAAACCACCTAACACTCTTTCTGATGCTTGTTGGTGGCCTAATGCTGCCACATTAAAATAATCTACAATAAGGCTTAAATAGTTATTTCTATGGATTAACCCAACTAAGTCTATATTACCTGTAACCCTGTGGTAATCTCTATCCCCATAAGCAATAGTAGAGTTAAAACGGCCTTCATACCCTAAACCTATAACCATAAAATCTTTTATGCCTTGAGTTACTTTTAAGCCACCCATTACATATTTAGAAGATGACATCATGCCTTCATATAATGATACATAGTTATTAATAGGGCTATCATTTGTTGTAGCCTGACCGTTAATATATGCAGATATACCTGTTTTACTTGCTGTAACATTTGTATCAAAGCCTAATTCATAAACAAATGCTTTACCTATAACATCTGCCTCAGCATAGATATTTGCATTTACCATATCATAGTTTAAGTTTTGGTCTACCCTTGCTCTTGCTACATGAGTATTTTCATTAGAGTTTTCAAAACCCATAAAATAGCTGTATGCAAGTTGAACTTTTGTGCCTGTGGCAGAAACAGGGATTTCCATATTTGTGCCTACAACATGAGTTTTTAAGTTGCTGTAATAACTTACAGGTAAACCATAATATACACCAATTTTGAAATATTCAGATGGGTCCACTTTAAATGATAAACCATCTATTTTATAACCGTCTATTGGTTCTAAATATAACCTACCCAACACTAAATCTGAAAGTGGTATAACTTTATTTAATTCAATGTTAGCTTGATAAATACGAAAATCACCATCTAAAACTTCTTTTGTGCCTGTAAATTCATTGAATTGCCTTGAAGCGTATAAACCACTGTAAAATTTATGGTATTTTTTATCGCCTACAGCTGGCGTATTATTATATGCACCACGCATATTTATATTTAAGTTAAGCTCACCATTACCTACTTGTGTGCCAGATAAACGAAGACGAGCATATTCATATATTGACCAACTAGTATCGCCACTATGTTTTACTTGTGCTCTTGTGGTGTAACCCATTTTTAATGTACCACTATCTCCAACAGATATACCACCTGTAAATGAACGTATACCATTTGCATTAATATGTTTATTCCAACTATCTGGAGTAACATATTCATCCCCAACGTATGCAAATACTGATACAGGGATAAAGCATAACACTAATGCTAAAAGTTTAGTAAGTTTCCCTAATTTCATAAATAACCCTCATTATTTATTAACTGTTTCTAAAAGCTGTAATAAAACAACTTTATCCTCATTTAAAAAGCCTTGCAATACTGATGCAAGACCATTAAATAATAATTCTTCTTCCCCTGCTGATTTATTAACCTTTGCAACAAATTCATTAATCCATTTATCAAAATGGTTAATATGAAAATTATACTGTTCCTTTAAAATTTCGTTGTATAACTTTTCATTACTTAATGCCTTTTCTGATAAATAACTTAAGTGCGACATAAATTTTAACTCTATACCTATATGGTCATAGGAAAATGATGTATCACTTAATGCAATATTATATTTATCAAAAAGCATAACCATTTCTTCATATGATTCTTGGTTTAATATATGCTCCTGTGATGTGTAATATGACTCCTCTTGGGGAACATTGCCCGGAATACACATAATATATGTATATTTTCTTTGGAGCTCTAAATTAAATTCATCAGCAGCAGCACCTTGCAAAGTGTTTTTTTTATTAATAAATTTATTGAATAAATCAACACCATAAGATATATCACTATTGGATGATAATTCTGCAAGGTAAGGTATTATTTCTGATAACATTTTATAAAACTTATCATCTACCTGCATCATAAACCCATTACTTAAAAAAGCATAGACAATGCCCCTTGCAGAATGAATACTTGCTATTTCCTTTTTATCATCCATAATATATATTTCCTTATAATCCTTTAAATTAACCTTTATAATTTGTTGCAAGCATGGATATTACAGGTTGTTTTGAACCTGATTTCCTGCGAACAAAAAAGTTAGGTTTTGTATCTGTTACAGTGTTAGGATAAGCATATGGGAAATCCCCTGCGTTCATCCTGACAGCATCATGGTATGTAGATTGTATATAATCCACTGTGCCCCAGTCTAATGCTCTACCTACACAGCTTGCAACACATGCAGGTTTTTCACCATTATTAACACGTTCCATACACATATCACATTTTTGCATAGGGTGTGCCACCTGCCAGCCGTTTGCTTTTTGTAAGGCTACATCTTCCTGTTTGTCCTCTGCTATTAATGTTTTACCAAAAGGGCATGCTTTTATACAGCCTTTTAAGTGAACACATTTTTGCCTATTAACATATACAATACCTGTATTTGCATCTTTTATTACAGCACCAACACCACATGCTTTTACACATGCAGGGTCTGAACAATGGTTACAACCCATAGATAATGGGAAAAAACCATTAGGTTCTTCATATATAAATTGTTTACGCCAAGCAACAGGCCCTGGCTCCACCTGATTCCAGTCTTTACATGCTACTGTGCATGAATTACAAGACATACAACGTGATTGATCAAAATAAAATGCGTATTGAGCCATTATATCCTCCTACTTTTTAAATTCAAAGTTTGTTACTTTGCTTATTTTTACATAAGCTGATTGCTGTGAGTTACCATGGTCATATCTTGACGGAGTAGAAGCAATTAACGTATTTGCATTACCACCGTCATCAATACCGTCTTTTGGGTTAGGGTCATACCAGCCACCTTGGTGTAAGTTTAAATGACCTTTCATACAACGGTCTGTAACTCTTGCAATAACACGAACTTTACCAATAGGGTTTTCAACTAGACATAAATCGCCATCAGCAATACCACGTTCCCTAGCGTCTAATGTATTTATCCATATTTCATGCCATGATGCAGTTTTTTTATTTCCTTCTTCAATAGCTTGAGAAATCATTTGTCCTTTTTTATAAGGTGCTTGATTTAATGGCGTATCACCTGCTGGAAATACCGCATATTCTTTCCAGTCGTTACCACTTTGCCAGCCACCACCAACAACTCTATGGTTTAATTCCCTTAATAATGGGTTTTCATCATGAGTGGAGTGAACACGGAATCTATCATGAGTTGTGCTCATTGTTAATGGTTTACCAGTTGCAAAAAAGTCTGCATTTTTACCCCTTTTTGCTTCCCCTGTTGCAGAATCCACTTTTTCAAAGCCGTTGTATGATTCTTTAAAAGAGTCTTCAAAGTTAAAATACATTGGGATTGGGTAAACTAATAAATCACCTTCTGCATCTTTATTTTCCTGCCCACGTTTTTCTTCAGGTAACCAACCATGATACATTTTAAAAGCATTCTCATAGTCATATTTTACTCTTGCATTATAAATTTGAAATTTACCAGACATTTGTGGGTAGTCTGCCGCTTTTGTATCCACAGGAAATGGCACATTTGTTTTAGCATCAAATTTATTTTGAACGCCATTTAATGATGTAAATACAAAAGGTTTATCCATAGCACCTTTTAAATAATCATCAAGGTTTTTACGGATTTGACCAGTTTTTGAGATTTTATCTCTTTCGCCGTCTTTTATACTACTATCTTTATTAAAAAAGTTAGTTGTTGTGCCTCTTGTTTCATAAAAAGCAGTGCAAATATATTCATCATTATTTTTTGTAGGTGTAAACTGGTTTGCATAAACATAATTTTTACTTTTACCTGCAAATTTACCTTTACCACTTTTTATAGCTTTATCTATTACTTCTTCATAATAGTCTGCAATAGGTTGAAATTTTGGTTTTCCACCTAAATAGTTTGTAGCAGCATTTGTAATACCTGTAGTTGTAACAGTTAATACTGAACCAGCATCTGCTCCATAACTAGCTTCCCCTAGTTTAGACTGTTGTTCCCATGCTTTATATGTCATTTCCCAACCGTCTAACGCATCGCCTAATGGTTTCACAACAGGCGGCCTATACATAGATTTTGGTTTTTCATCATCAAATTCACTTGCATGACCACCAAATGATTCTACACCTACTGCTTCAAGCTGAGATACAGCCGGAAGAACATAGTCCATATATCTTGCAGTTGGGGACATAAACAAATCAAATGTTACAAGGCATAACGCATCTGGGTTATTAAATGTATCTGCAACTTTTGAAGAATTTAATGCTGGGATTGCTTTATACATTGCAGTTAAGTCGTTACTATTCATATGTTGGTTTACCATAATGGCACCACCTGAATTAATAATCATCCTTATACCTGCATATATTGGGCTACTACCATCGCTACCTTTTTTGTATTTATAACATTTTGTTTGTGGGGCAATTTGTAATTTACCTTGAGCATCTCTTTCAAATACAACCATGGATTTTACTCCACCGTCATTTGAATAATATCTGTTTTTCATATCCCAGTCTGGTATATGTGAACCATCATAACCATTAGCTGGTGTTAATTCATCTTTAAAAGCTAATTTTATACCATTAAACCATTCTTTACAAGATATAGAAGGTTCTGGTTCAAAAGTTTTATATGTGCCAATCAAATCTTTGTCTTTAATCGTCCCATCATCAAAATCTTTTTTAGTATAACGTGGTATATCATCAGATACGTTTGCATTACCAACTTTAACACCTGAAAAATCAATATAATTTTCTTTGTTTTTATCATCTACTGGCCCATGAGAACTAATACCTGCCCAAGCACCACCAAAAGTTTCACCACTTAAACCAAAAGTTTTTGTAACAGCCATAAGTGCTGTAATAGCCCAAAGCTGTATAGAACCATTATGCTGTTTCTGTGTGCCACCTGCCCATTCATTAAAAATAGGGTGCTGATTTTCATCAGTATACATATTTGCTAATTCTCTTATTTTTTCAGCAGGAACACCACATATGGCAGACGCCCACTCTGGTGTTTTAGGTTTTTTCATATCTTTTTTATAAAGATATTCTGTTTGGTCGCCTTTTTTAATAGCCCAAGAAACTAAGCCTGCACGAGCTTTATTGCCATATTTTTTAGCAGTATAGTTTTTAGCGTTGTTATAATTTGCTTTTGTTAATCTCTTATCATTACCCATAATATAAGCAGCTAAACATTCGCCCTCTTTAACTTCTGCTATATGACGGTAAGTATTTTTTGTATCTTTTGGGTCTTGTAATACTATTTCCCCTGTTGTAGTATGCACCCAATATTCAGGAGAAGCAAAAAAACCATGAACCATTGTATCAATATAATCAATATCTAATGATTTAGATGATTTTGGTTTTAAGGAGCCATCCTCATTAAATGTATTAACTATCATTTCATAAAACATAGCCATAATTAAGGCAACGTCTGTATAGTTACGAGTTTGTATCCAATCAGTATGGCAAGTTACACCTGTATCTGTAAACTCTGGCCCTATAAACCATGCTCTACCACCACGTTCTTTTAATTTTTCAAAAGAACGAATATAGCCCCATGCAGCAGAGTTTACTGTTGTAAGCATATTTGCTCCCCATGAAACAACATTTTTTACAACACCTGCAATAGCTGGAAACTGCCATGCTAAGTTAGAGGGCTTATTATATGCCCCCCAAGAACCTGGGTGGCCTACAATTACAGAACCAAAATGGTATTGAAAATAACTGTAATCTCCGTAACCACCTCTTGAACCTAAAGGAGTAAGGGCAGAACGAGTAGAAGCATATTTTGCATATGTTCCTTGACCACCATAACCACCTGATGTGCCATAAATATTATGAACAGCTCCTGGGCCATATTTTTCAACTGTTTTTCTATATTTAGTTGCTATTTCTTTTAATGCCTGCTCCACTGGAATACGAACAAAACCTGTAACATCTCCACGCTGTTTTGTTTGTTTTAAAGCATAGCGAAGTTTTGCAGGGTGATGAGCCCTATATTTTATAGCTCTACCCTTTGGACAAGTTAATGACCTTGAATCGTTATACTGCTCTTTATTACGGTATGAGCCGTCAAAAGCATAATCACTATCATCTGAAGTAACTCTAACTATTCTCCCATTAACAACATGTAATTTTGATACACATCTAATACCTGTTCCACAGTTGTGAACACATGATGAGTAATAAACTGACGGATTTGCGAAATCACTACCACTAAGGTCGCCACCATTACTAGGTTTATTGCTTGGAGTAAAAACTGTATTATCCTCTTGAGAACAGCCTGTAACCATGCCAAGCCCCCCCCCAACTGCAATAAGACCTTTCATAAAGGACCTTCTAGTAATAGATGAGTCTAACAAAACACTTTTTGCTTCATCCATTTTTCCCATAAAATGCCTCCATAATTTTTACATACATTTATATATATATATTTACTATGATTTAATTTCAAGTATAATTTTGTAATTTTTGTGTTTAAGTATCATTTTAGACTATTTTGTTAAGTATACATTATATTTTTATGTTTTACATATGATTTACATTAAATATATTATTTATATTTTTATTATACATTTTATATTTTAGTGTCAAATTTATAAAAAATATGGTTTTTTTAACTAATGAAAAACTTGAAAACGCTTAATATACCGTCATTTTAAAAAGGTATTATATTTTTTATACTATATTTTTACTGCCTAAAAATTAAGCATTTGCTTTATTATACATTATTTTACTAGACTATTATAAATTTTACTGTTTTAAATAGGCTAATTTTATAATTTATTCTTTATTATTAGTATGTTATACTTTATATATATTTTTTTATATATAACGTATTATTAAATAAGGTAAAAATAAAAATTTTTACTAAAATCCCTACTTTTTACTTAATTTACAATAAATTAGACAATTTTAATCTTATTTAACTTCATTAAAGTAACATATTTTTATACAATAACCCTTGCTTAAAATATAGATATTCATATTTTTTATGTAGTATATAACATATTG
This sequence comes from uncultured Mucispirillum sp., assembly GCA_937890655.1. Classification (GTDB taxonomy): domain Bacteria; phylum Chrysiogenota; class Deferribacteres; order Deferribacterales; family Mucispirillaceae; genus Mucispirillum. Next base: position 12,020 of record CALADT010000050.1, read on the forward strand.
AAATAACTTTATTTTTATAAAATATATGTTATAAAATGTTATTTTTACCATATTTATGCTATAAATTTACATATTAATCTGAATATATTTTTCCTTTATTATTAATAAGTTATACTACCTTGAACTATTTTTTTAATATTTTTTAGCACTCAAGCCTTGACAGTGCTAACAATTTTTATATATTTAACCACATAAGCAGTAGATAAATTTTTATTTTAGGAGATAGAAAATGTTTACAGATATTTTTAACAACAACTTATTAAACGAATTAATGAATAACGATTTTGCTAAGGAGATGGAAAAAACACTTTATAAAAACGGACACTATTTAATGAGAACAGATATTAAAGAAAATAGCAAAGAGTATATTGTTTATATTAACCTTCCAGGGTTTAAAAAAGAAGAAATTAATGCAGAATTTAAAGACGGTTACTTAACTATTATCACTAATAAAAATGCAGATGTTACAGAAGATACAACATATATTCTTAAAGAAAGATATGCACAAAATTGCTCAAGAAGTTACTATATAGGCGAACATATTGATGAAGAAAATATATATGCTGAATATGAAAACGGAATATTAACTGTTACTATACCAAAAAAAGAACAACAAATGGAACAGAAAAAAGTAATCAATATAAAATAGTCAAGTAAACCTAAGATGTCTGCTAAATATTCATTGTTTGGCAGACATTTTCTTATTTACAAATATATTTCCCCTTTTCGTCTATTATGCCATACTTTTCATATAAATAAACTATATAATAAAATAAGTTGGAAAGGCTACCGTCCAAATGGTCATACACATTTGCATGGTAAAACATTAATTCATCATAATAAACACCGTATAATGATTTAACAATATTACGTTTTGATAAACCTGTTTTACATACATCTTCATAATGAATGCCTAAATTTGAAAGGGTGTAGTATGATAAAACCATATCTTTACCTAATACACATAAGTTATTATTGTCTGCTACAACCGTCATAGGCAAAAATATTATACCTAACATATATGCCATATTTATATCATGTAACTCTTTTTCAGTAAATTTACCAGTGTTAGATTTATATAAACCGTTCCTATATGATAAAAATGAGTTGCTAACACTGTTTATATGATAAACCGTATCCTTATCCTTACTGTTAAGAGATAATGCA
>CALADT010000051.1 GCA_937890655.1 uncultured Mucispirillum sp.
TTTTATAAATATGGTGTTTAATAATAATGCTCAAACAAAATTATTTGATGTTATGTTAAACTATGGTACCAGTAACGATATATCTATACATGTTTATCTTGCCATATTTGCATATTTAATTGTGTTATTCCAAGCTATTTATTTAAGACTTATAACATATAATATATTTATATCATTTATTAGCTTTGCATTCGGTGTTATATTAGTCTTTATTGTGCCAATGCCAGGATGGTTTTACTGGATCATGCCATTTTGGGTATATTTCTTTGCTCAATCATCAAAACGAAGTATTTTGTTTTTTGTGCTTATGCAAGTATTATATTTAAGCTATTTTGCAATCATACCAACATCAGATTTTCTAAGAGTATTACCATTTTTAAGTAGTGATACTAATAATACTATATATTATTTATTATCAAGTTATATAGATATGGAAGTTTTGATTAGTGTAATATTTACTCTATCACTGGCAGTTTATATGATAACAGTATTTTGGATATATAAAAGAAGTATTGAAAATTATGCTAAATATAAGTTTGTTTCGCAACCATTTTTAATAGGGATTGGTGGTAATAGTGGGGTAGGGAAATCCCGTATTGCAAGTGCTATCAATTCATTATTTGGAGAAGATAAAATCACTAATTTAAAAGGTGATGATATGCATAAATGGGAAAGAGGTGATACAAATTGGACAACATATACTCATCTTGACCCTATTGCTAATGATTTATATTATGATTATAATCAGTTGCTTTCATTAAAAAATAAAAAGAATATATTAAGAAGACATTATGATCATAATACAGGTAAATTTATTCATAATATTAAAGTAAAATCTAATACAGTTATACTTTATGATGGACTCCATCCATTTTATATAAAACAAATGCGTAACTTATTTGATTTAAAAATATTTATAAGTCCTGACCCTATGCTTGCTAAATATTGGAAAGTGCAAAGAGATGTAAAAGAAAGAGGATATACGTTAGAAAAAGTTTTAGAACAAATTGATAAAAGAATGAAAGATTACGAATCATATATTGCACCACAAGCACAGATTGCAGATATTTTAATAACTGTAAAACCAGTTAAACCATTAACTAGTAATGATTTACTAGGGGATAGGCCTGAAACAATGCTTTCTTTAAAAGTGTGTAATTCTATTTATTTAGAACCGTTTGTTAATAAAATAAATAGTATATCATCTATAAAAGTGGAATATAGATATTTAGATTTTGATTATCAAGAATTAAATATTTATGGTTATGCTTCTGCAGAAGATATTGCTATGGTAGGTAATGAATTTGAAACTATATCTTATGGTTTTAAAGCACCAGAATATAAAGATGAAAATGCTGGAATAATACAATTATTATTATTGTATTATATTTTTGAGGTGATTAATAATGAATAAATATATTAATGAATTAATAGAAATATCCCATAATATAGGTTTAAATACTGCTTATATTCAAGGGGGTGGTGGTAACACTTCATATAAAGATGATAAATATTTATATGTAAAAGCATCTGGTATATTATTAAAAAATATGGATGAAGAAAAAGGGATAGCTGTTCTTGATTTAAACAATTTAAATAATTATCTTAATAATCCCAATAAAGATGAAAATATATATTCAAAAGATGTTTCTGCATTTTTGATAAATAACAATAAACCATCTATTGAAGCAGGTTTACATGCAACAATACCACATAAATTTGTTATACACTCCCATAGCGTATATAGTAATGTTATAGCATGTTCTCAAGAATATAAGGATATTTTAGATAATATATTACAAGGCAATTATATTTTCATTCCATATGCAACTCCAGGAGTAGAATTAATTATTGAGTATAACAATATATTAAATCAAAATAAAGAGTGTGACACAATAATATTACAAAATCATGGGTTTATTACCTTTGGAGATACAAAAGAAGAAGCTCTAAATAACCATAATAATATAAATGAAAAAATAAAAAATGCACTAAAGTTAGATGAGTTTAGTATTGAATACTATAAAGATAGTAATATTGAAAAATTCTTATTTCCTGACCAAGTAGTATATGCAAAAAACAACATAGATAAAACAAATATAGCATATATAGAAACTATTGCAGCTTATTTTTATATACTAGAACAAATTCAAAAGTTATCACTAACTCCAAACTATTTAACAGATATGAATGTAAATAGCATACTCGGAATGGATAGTGAGAAATATCGTGCTAAATTAGTTTAGGTATGTATATTAATATTATAAATTATAATAAATACATATTATTTCCATAAGTCTACTTTTTTCGTGCATACGGCATCTATTTCCATACAATTTAATAGGCTTTTAAAAGTAGGTATTTGTTCTAATGGATGGTGTTGTAATTCTGGAGAAACAATACATATTTTGAACCCTGCATTTTTTAATCTATTATAATATTCTATATTAAGTGGCATATGTGTGAAACAATCCACCCATACCCATTTCGCTTTATTTTTGAAAGCCAAAGCATACTCTATAGGTTCTCTTTCTGAAAATCTAACCGCTAAATTTTCAGGTGTAAAACCTTTGATTTCATTATTATATGCTTTTTCTGCATAAATTGCAAAATATGGCATTGATAAATCAAGAAAAAACCAATTTTGTATTTTATATTTATTCATTAAATCAATACATAACTGTTCTACACCCTCTGTTTTTACATTTAAAATCATAGGGCCTTTATGATTCCACATTTTTAATATATCCTCAAACTTCTCAGGAAAAGGTTTTTCATGATGATGTAGTGGGTCATGATGTAAAACTAAATCATTTTCATGATATCTAATATCTAACTCTATTCCATTTTCTAAAGGAACATTTTTTAATTGTTCTAATGTGTTTATTCTGTGATTAATGTATTGCATAATAACCTCAATTATTTAAAATAATCTAATATACGTCCTTTTGAACTTATAAAAATAAGATACTTATCAATTTCTTTATCTGCGGTATTTTCAATAAAAAATTTATGTTTATCTTTACACTTATTATAATAATTTTTATCAACTATGAAAAATGATTTTCTATATAAATTGCATTTTGATAAGAAACTTATGCTACCTGCTTCTATTTTACCATTACTTAACTCATATATGATATGTGCTGGATCATGGTAACCATAACCATATGTAATATCATTATTATTAAAGTAATTTATCATTTCCTTAAATGTATTAATTTCTTTATCTTCAAGAAGATATATGTATGTTGAGAGCTTGCCTCTTGGGTTTTCAGTATATGTATTGTAAAGTACAGCACTACCATGAATAAATAACATGAAAATAAATATATAACTTATTAGATATTTTTTTAATTTATAAGTAGTCATCATATAAAAAATAAGAATAATAGGAACATAAATGAGAGTAGTATAGTAGTATCGTGGTCTATATACTGGATAAAATATAATCAATAAAATATATTCAACTGTTAAACATAAAAATAAATATATAAATAAATCTATGTATATATTCTTATTTATTATTAGTAAGTATATAAGAATATATATAAATAAAGTAATTGCAATATAAATGGATATGTTAGATATAATTGAAATAAAATTATCATAATGATATATGGTAAAAATTTGATTAAAAATAGATTCTGCTTTATTAATACTAAAAGATTTAAATGTGTTAATTATGCTAAAACATATATAGGAACAATGCTTCCTAATAAATATTTATTTATCATATAAGCTATCAATGCACTAATAATACCATATAAGCTAAATTTCATAAATCTTACTGATATTATTTTATTATCTATATTTTTAGTTATAATATATTTGATATATAGAAAAATTGTTGTTACCAATAGTGGAAATATTAAATATATAGTTGTTTTTAAACTATTTAAGCTTGTATAGAAAATAATAAATAGATACAATATTAAGTGTATCTTTTTATAAGCTTTATTTTGGGTAATATATATAAAAAAAGCAATAATGAAAAAGAAAGTAATGAAAACAGTTAATTGAAATGAGCTAATTAATGAAGCATATATATAGTGATTACCAACAGGTATAAGTAATATAAGCATAGTTAAATAAGCATATTTACGTTCAATATTTAATGATTTATATAATATTATTATAGATAATAATATTAGCAAATACATTAAAACATTTGCAATTATTCTAACAGTATTAAAATCATTAAAAATGTATAATAATGGTGCATAAAAATTGGAAGCCCAAAAAAAACGATACTCTGTTGGATAGTAGTAATCAGTTGGAAAAATACTAAATGATTTTGCTATTAAGTCTGAAACTAAAAACATCGCTCCAGTATCACCTGTGGTCATACTATAAGGTTTAACTACCTGTAATATGATCCAAAATAGAAACATGAATACCATTAGTAATAAATAAATATTATTTTTAATTATTTTAAGCATATTTCACCTATTATATGTTTAATCTTTTCATTAGCTTGTGGATAGTTCACCATTATTTTATTAGTAAATTCATTTCTTATATTTACTAAATAATCGTTGCTATTTAATATTACATTATCTATAAAATCAATAATATTTTCCTCGTTATATGCAATATATACATGTTCTAAACATTTAACCCCTAATTTATTAAATTTCTCATTAATATCATTATGAGATTTTAGCATATAACAGCAGGGTTGGAATGTATAAAAATACTCCACTAAAAAAGAACCACTATCTTGAATAATACCATCTGAATTGGCAAAAATTTCAAGATAATCACCCTCTGTGCTGTATGTGATATTTGAATATGATTTCATTTTACTAATATAATTATTAACTTTTTCTTCCCCCCATTTATTATTTTTTCTTAATACAGTAAATAAAACAGGGTGTGGCCTAAAAACAAAATCAATATTAGGGTACTTTTGAGGTAATTCTAAAAAGAAATCAGCATATTTTTCAAAATTAGATAATGATAATATTTTATTCATACCACCATCAATACTATGATGCGGTGCTATTATAATACACTTTTTATTTCTAGGTTTAGCATTTTGAAGATAGGTATATAATTTATCCATTTTTGCATAACCTACAATTTCTGCATTTAAAGCATCACATCTACCATATGTTTTATACTCTTTATAATTGATATCTGTTTCTAAAAATACTTTCCAAAAACTATTATAATTATCTAAAGCATATATGTATCTATCATATATTGACCTAAAAAAACCATAATTGATATGGATAGAAAGTATATTATTAAGAACAGCATAATAAGGATTATATATTGAATAAGATACATCATAAGGAGAAGGGAAACAGACAATATCTTTATCCAGCATAATATTTTTATATTCTATTATTTCATTTGTGTCCATATTAACAGATACAGCTAATTTCGTATATGAATATTTTGATTTTAATTCGTTATAAGTATCAATTAAAATACGAAAATTTTCTTCTTTACTAAATCTTACATCAGGGATTACATATAAATGAATTTTATAGTTATTATCTTTTTCTAATAAATTCATTAATGATTCAGCAGGGAACATGCTTGCCATATTTACCATAAATAATATATTAATTTTATCTTGATTTTTTATTATTTCTAATTTTTGTTTATAGTTATTATGTATTGTTACTAAATCATTAATATACTCATTATTTTCTGTATGATTAATGATATTATTATTGATTATTATATTATATAGTTCAATATTTTGTTTTTTAATATATTTTAATATTTTTTTAGGATTTTCAGCAGAAGACCCTTGTAATACTTTTCGTTTTATTAATGGATATTTATATTTGGATAGTAGGGTATAGCTAAATTTAGTTGGAATAATAATATTTTTATTCATAAAGTTTTCTGGTATAAACAATGAATATCTAAATCCATTATTTACTAATAAATCTGTTAATTTAAATTCATAATTA
>CALADT010000052.1 GCA_937890655.1 uncultured Mucispirillum sp.
AATACCTAAAGAAGAGGCTTTTGCTCTTGCTTGCTGTTGTTCCATCATTTTATCAAAAGAATCCATATCAAGAGAGTAACCAGAATCTGTTGCAATATCTTCTAATAAATCCACAGGAAAACCATATGTATCATATAATTTAAATATATCTTCCCCAGCAATAATTTTATTTGATTTATATTTTTCTAAAAGTTCTTCCTCTATAATTTTCATACCGATAGCTAATGTTTTACCGAAACTTTTTTCTTCTGTTTCAACAGCTTTTGTTATAAACACTTTTTTATCAGAAAGTTCTACATAGTGGTCTTTCATAAAATCTACCACAAAACCACAAACTTTATAGAAAAATTCTTGTTCAAAACCAAGCATTTTGCCATTACGCATAGCACGACGCATAATTTTTCTAAGAGTATATCCTCTTTTTTCATTAGAAGGTAAAACACCATCCCCTATTAAAAAAGTAGTGCTTCTTGAATGGTCAGCAATAACACGTAAAGAAATATCTATTGTTTCATTTTCGCCATATGTAACACCAGCAAGTGAAGCAGTATATTCTATTATAGGCATAATTAAATCAGTTTCATAATTACTTTGTTTACCTTGCATAATAGCAGCAATACGTTCTAAACCCATACCTGTATCAATAGAAGGTTTAGGTAATGGAGATAAATTTCCTTCTTCATCTCTATTGTATTGCATAAACACTAAGTTCCAAAGTTCCAAATGTCTATCGCAATCACAATCAGGGTTACAATCAGGCTGGCAACAACCTACCCCTTCTCCTTGGTCTATAAATATTTCAGAACAAGGACCACAAGGGCCAGTATCACCCATTTGCCAAAAATTATCTTTAGCACCTTTTCTATATATTTTAGTTTCAGGTAGCCTTGCTATTTCCTGCCATAGTTTAAAGGCTTCATCATCATCTTGATAAACTGTAACAAATAATTTTTCAATAGGAAGTTCTAATTCTTTTGTTAAAAAAGTCCATGCAAAATTAATAGCATCTTTTTTAAAATAATCTCCAAAGGAAAAGTTACCAAGCATTTCAAAAAATGTATGGTGTCTTGCTGTTCTGCCTACATTTTCTAAATCATTATGTTTACCACCTGCCCTAACTACTTTTTGGCATGATGTAGCTCTTTTATATGCTCTTACTTCTTTACCAAGAAAAATATCTTTAAATTGGTTCATACCAGCATTTGCAAAAAGTAATGTAGGGTCATCATGAGGCACTAAACTAGATGATGAAACTATTGTATGTTTATTATCTGCAAAATATTTTAAAAATGCAGCTCTTATTTGACTTCCTGTCATATTTTTCATATATATCTCCATTTAATTACAATCAAATCAATTTTAAAAATCAGTAATGGTTATTACTTTATCATAAGTTATTATAAATATGTAGCAAAATTTTAAAAAAATGCAAGTTTTTTCTTATAAAACTACTTATATTTTATCACAATAATATTTTATTTCTTTACATATAAAGTCTTATACTAAGAGAAACAAACATTATAATAAACACAACAATTACTATTATTTTTATAAAAGACTGGCCTTTTTTTACAGCTAGTCTACTTCCAATATAACTTCCAATAACATTTGATATAAGTAATGGAATACCAACAGCAAGAATAACATTACCTGCAATATAATATGTTATTAATGAGCCTGCACCGGAAGCAAAGTTGACTATTTTTGCAACTGCTGATGCATTTACCATATCCATACCTAAAACAAAATAAAAAGCAATAATTAAAAATGTTCCCATTCCAGGACCTATAAAACCATCATATATTCCTAAAAAGAATGTAATAAAAGGAACAGCAATATAAAGCTCTTTTTTTGAGAAACTGCTAATATTTTGTTTTAGATTTTTTTTAGGAATAAAAGTAATAATAGCAGCAAATGGTAGTATTGTAAGAACTATTTTATTAAGAGTATCTTCACTAAACCCTTGATTTAATTTGGAACCTATAGCACCACCAATTAACGCACAAATTAAACCTATTATAGCAATAGACCATATAACTTTTTTATTTTTTATAAATGTATATGATGCTGCAGCTGTTCCAAATACTGCTGGTAATTTATTAGTAGCTATTGCCATAGGTGTTGGAATACCTGCAAGCATAAGCGAAGGCACTAAAATAAAGCCACCACCCCCAGCTATACTATCCACAAAACCTGCAACAAAAGATACAGCAATTAAAATAGATAATATTAAGTAAGAATCTGATATATATTCCATTACAATATCTCCCCTAATAGCTATAATATAATTTTGAAATAATTTCAATTATTTTATGCTACAATCAAAAAATAATTTAATATCAAATAAAATTTTTCTTGCAATAAATGAAAATATGATTTTTAATATACATTAACTATTATACATCAGGAGAAAAAAGATGAATAATAATGATAATTCAAGTGCTTCAAAGCACAGTCTTGCATCTGCCTTTAGCCTTAACTTTTTAGGCAATGCACCAAAGTGGTATAAGATATTAATTTTATCATATCTTATAATCAACCCTATTATATTTTTTATTAACCCTTTTGTAGCAGGCTGGGTGTTAATGGCAGAATTTATTTCTACATTAGCGTTAGCTTTAGTTTGTTACCCATTACCTTCTGGTGGTCTTTTAGCTATTGAAGCTGTTATTTTAGGTATGACTTCAGCCAAAAATGTTTACCACCATGTAGTAGATAATTTTCAAGTATTATTATTACTTATGTTTATGGTAGCAGGTATTTATTTTATGAAAGAACTGCTCCTATTTATTTTTACAAAATTATTAGTAAGTATTCGTTCTAAAATAGTGTTATCACTAATATTTTCATTTTTAGGTGCATTTTTATCAGCATTTTTAGATGCATTAACAGTAACAGCTGTTATTATAACAGTGGCGTATGGTTTTTATGGTATTTACCATAAGTATGCTTCGGCTAAGGGACAAAAACCAAACTGTTCTTTAAAGGATGATGAAGCCATAGCAGAAGAAGATAGGCAAGATTTAGAAAACTTTCGTGGTTTTTTAAGAAATTTAATGATGCATGCTGCTGTGGGAACAGCGTTAGGTGGTGCATTAACTCTTGTAGGTGAGCCACAAAACTTAATTATTGGTGGTAAAATGGGATGGGATTTTATAGAGTTTTTTATAAAATGTTCTCCTATATCCATACCTGTATTTTTTGCAGGTTTATTAACTTGCTTATTAACTGAAATTACTAAAATATTAGGTTATGGTTATCAGTTACCAGATAATGTTCGTAAAGTTTTAGAAGATGAAGTAAAAAAAACATCTGATAATATTGATAACAGAACAAGCGCACGTTATGTAATAGAAGCGCTTGCAGGTGTATTTTTAATATTTGCATTAGCTTTACATTTGGCAGAAGTTGGTCTTATTGGTTTAGCTGTAATTATTATTATCACTTCGTTTACAGGTGTAATTGAAGAGCACCATTTTGGTGAATCCTTTACAGAATCATTACCATTTACTGCATTATTAGTAGTATTTTTTACAATAGTTGCTGTAATAGCTGATTTAGGATTATTTAGACCTATTATTGAAATGGTATTTAGTATGGACGGTAAATCTTGGCATTTTTTGCAGCAAACGGTGTGCTTTCTGCCATTAGTGATAATGTATTTGTAGCAACAGTTTATATTACTGAAGTTGTAAATGCGTTAAATAGTGGCGTAATAGATAACATTCAAGCAGATAAACTTGCAGTAGCAACTAATATGGGAACAAATATACCGTCAGTTGCAACACCAAACGGTCAAGCTGCATTTTTATTCTTATTAACTTCATCACTTGCACCACTTATCAGACTTTCTTATATGGAAATGATGAAACTTGCATTGCCTTATACTATTATAATGACTACTGTTGCTGCATTAGCTACTCATTTTAATTTATAATAATGATTAATAAGAAAGAAGAACAATTAATTCAAATTTTAGAGGGTGGAAAATCTTATGCCGTTGCATTTTCTGGTGGAACAGATTCCACCCTTTTACTTTACTACCTTTCTAAACTAAAAATCAAAACTAAAGCATACACTTTCCATTCATACTTATACCCAGAAAAAGAGTTAGAAGAAGCTACTAATCTAGCTAAATTATTAGGTATAGACCATGAAATAATATTGTTAGACCCACTAGAAAAAATAGATAATATAAAGTATAATCCTAAAGAAAGGTGTTATATTTGTAAAAAATGTATGTTTAATATATTAAAAGAAAAAGCGGCCCTACTAGGTATTGAAAAAGTAATTGAAGGCTCAAATTTTGATGATAGAAATGATTTTAGACCAGGAATGAAAGCTGTAAAAGAGCTTAATATTATAAGCCCACTAGATATGGCAGAACTTACAAAAGATGATGTAAGATATCTTTTAAAAAAAGCTAATTTAAACTATAAAAAACCATCTTTTGCTTGCTATTTTTCAAGATTTCCATATAATATGGATATTAATAAACATATGATAGAAAGAATATCACTATGTGAAAGTTATATACATTCGTTAGGGTTTGATAGTATACGAGTAAGATATCATTATGATATAGTCCGTCTTGAAGGCAATATTATTCATATAAAAACAATAATTAATGATGATATTATTCGACATAAAATTATAGATTATATAAAATCTTATGGTTTTTTATTTGTAACCCTTGATTTAGAGGAGTATAAAACAGGTTCTATGAATAGGACAATTAAGTGAAGAAAAACTATATACATAAATATGGCATTGTTTTATTATTAATTATTCTT
>CALADT010000053.1 GCA_937890655.1 uncultured Mucispirillum sp.
TGATGTAATGGCTCATGTTCATACTTTTGGTAAAGTCTGCCCTTCTGCTATGCCTATTATTCACTTAGGTGCAACAAGTGCTTTTGTTGGTGATAATACTGATATTATTGTTATGAAGGAAGCATTAGCATTAGTGCGTAGTAAATTAGTAGCTGTTTTAGAAAACTTAAAAACATTTGCTTTAAAATATAAAGATTTACCAACATTAGGGTTTACACATTTTCAACCTGCTCAATTAACTACTGTTGGTAAAAGAGCTTCTTTATGGATGCAGGATTTTATGCTTGACCTTGAAAATATTATTTTTGAATTAGATAATATTCGTTTTAGAGGTGTTAAAGGAACAACAGGAACACAGGCTTCATTTTTACACTTATTTAATAATAACCATGACAAAGTTAGAGAATTAGATAAACTTGTTTCATCAAAAATGGGCTTTAATAAAGTATTTGGTGTAAGCGGCCAAACATATACTAGAAAACAAGATTCTAGACTTATTTCTACACTTGCTGGTTTTGCAGAATCTGCCCATAAATTTGCAACAGATATAAGACTACTCGCAAATTTAAAAGAAGTGGAAGAACCTTTTGAAAAAAATCAAATAGGTTCAAGTGCAATGGCTTATAAACGTAACCCTATGAGAAGTGAACGAGTATGTGCTTTATCTCGTTATATAATTGCAGCTTCTACAAATACATACTATACTCACTCTGTTCAGTGGTTTGAAAGAACATTAGATGATTCTGCAAATAGACGTTTATCTATTTCTGAAACATTTTTAGCAACTGATGCTGTATTAGAATTACTTTTAAATATTACAAGTAATTTAGTTGTTTATGAGAAAGTTATTGCAAAACGTGTATCAGAAGAACTTCCATTTATGGCTACTGAAAATATTATAATGGAATCTGTTCAAAAAGGAGCAGATAGACAAGAAATGCACGAACAAATACGTATTCATTCTATGGAAGCTGGTAAAAGAGTAAAACAAGATGGGCTTGATAACGATTTACTTAAAAGAGTTATAAATGACGATAAAATTCCTTTAGATGAAAAAGATGTAGAAAGAATTCTTAACCCTAAAGAGTTTATCGGTAGAGCACCTGAACAGACTATTGAATTTATTGAAAATGAAATAAATCCTTTAATAGAAAAATATAAAAGTTCAACTTCTTTTGAAGGGATTGTAAACGTATAAATAAAATAAAAAGCCTTAATGAAAATTAAGGCTTTTTATTACATTTGTTTTTTTAGAGTTTTCGTATTTTCTATATTTTCTTTTGTTCTAATAATTGCCGCTGAAATTGTATTAATAGGCTTTTTAGAATAATCTTCTGCCTTTAAGTAAAACTTTAAGGCTTCATTATAATTACTTAACAATTCATTACAAACACCAACATTATAATTTAAACTAATAGATTCTGGTGTTTCTTTCAAGCCCTTAATCCATAAACTGCATGCTTTTTCAATTCTATTATTTTTTGCAAAATCAATTCCATTTTTTAGAAGTTCAAATGAGTTTTTATTAGTCCCTTCTTTATTATCCATAAGAGCAATACTTACATGTTCTACATATGGTGCTATATCTAACCTATATTGATATAGTATATCTTGCACTGCACTATTATATAAATCACCTTCTGTTCTTCCAGAATAAGAATAATCATTACATACAAAGGAGCTGTCTGTGGCAGTAAACTCTTTTGAATAAACCACCTGCCCTGTTTCAACTGAAGATAATTTAGGGCTTACATTAAGCACTAATTTTCTTGATTCACATGGAACAGTATATTCACTATATAATGTGCATACTCCGTCATTATACCTTAAACATCTACTTCTAGTTTCGTAACTTCTAGTTACATTATATGATGATTCTGCATTTCCATACCATAAAGCATCAGCACCAATGAGTTTACCAATATTTTTGAAATTATTTTGGTTTTTATTAGAAGATTGTAATTGTTTTTCTGCTAAAATTTTATTAATATTCTTTCTATCTACCACAATATATGGTTTTGACCCATTAACATTAGCTTTTATTACTGTTGATTCTAATTTTGAAGATGCATCTACCCCTTTATTACCAGTAAAATCTAAAAATGCTACTGTTTTATATTTTGTAACTTCATTTGCTCCTGCTGGAATAATACGTGTAGTATTAATAGTTGTAGCACACCCTGTAAGTATGAATAATAAAATAATAATTAAAATTTTATTCTGCAATAAATTCCACATGGCATTACTCTTTTATTTTTTCTAAATGGTAATCCAATTTCTCCACATACTAAAGAACTATTTTTATTTAATAAATCACCAAAACAGTCAGTAGTAATATTATATATAGCAAGTGGTGAAAGCCCTGAGGTATAAGAATTTATTAAAATAAATTTTGGATTATTAGATAATATTTTTTTTACAGAAGTAAATAATTCCCATAAATCTTTTTCTAATTTCCAAACTTCCCCTGCTGCACCTCTACCAAACGAAGGTGGGTCCATTATTATACCATCATATTTTTTATTTCTACGTTCTTCTCTTTGGATAAATTTCATACAATCATCAATAATCAACCGAACTTTACCATCAGGAACTTTTGATAAATGCATATTTTCTTTACACCAATTTACTGTTCCTTTAGATGCATCAACATGGCACACATTTGCACTAGCTAATGCAGCAGCAATGGTAGCAGCCCCTGTATAGCCAAATAGGTTTATAACATTTTCAGCTTTTGTTTCTTTTATTGTTTTACTAATCCAATCCCAATTAGCTGCTTGTTCAGGAAAAAGCCCTGTGTGTTTAAACCCTGTTGGCCTTACTTTAAAAATCATTTGATTATATGCTATATTCCATGATTCAGGGATATTTTTATTATAAAAAATCCACTCTCCACCACCTTTAGAACTTCTTACATAAACTGCATCAGCTCTTGACCATAACTTATCGTTACTTTTTGCCCATACAGCTTGTGGGTCAGGCCTAAGTAATAAATATTTACCCCATTTTTCTAGTTTTACACCATTACCAGAATCAATAATTTGAAAATCTTTCCAACTATCAGATATTACAAGTTCAAAATTCAATTTATTTTACCGCCTTACCTACAATATCATTAAAATTATCAATATTTTTTCTTTCTAAATATTCATTTAGTCCAGAGGCTGTTTCATTACAAATATTAGCGTTAATAAAGTTAGCTGTTCCAATTTGAACAGCTGATGCACCTGCAAGAATAAATTCTGCTGCATCTTTCCAACAACCTATACCACCTGCTCCTATAATAGGAATTTTTACTGTTTCATATATTTCTTTTACAAATCGTAAAGCAATAGGTTTAATAGCAGGCCCACTTAAGCCACCTGTAATATTTGCAAGAATAGGTTTCATTCTTTCCACATCAATAGCCATACCTATTAATGTATTAATAGCAGAAAGTGCATCTGCTCCACTATCTTCACATACTTTTGCAAATGGTTTTATATCTTGAACATTTGGAGAAAGTTTTACAATTAATGGTTTATTTTTAATAACT
>CALADT010000054.1 GCA_937890655.1 uncultured Mucispirillum sp.
GCAAGCTCCATACAGCACGTAGCAGAAATGACCAAGTAGCTGTTGATGTTAGAATGTATATAATGTATGAAGCTGAAACGGTAAAAGCATACCTTATAAACTTAACAAAAGTTATTATTGATAAAGCTCTTGATAATGTAGGAGTGATTATGCCTGGATACACTCATTTACAAACAGGCCAGCCTATTTTATTTTCCCACTACTTAATGGCTTATTTTCAAATGTTTAAACGTGATTTCCAACGTTTTAATGATATGATGATAAGAGCTAACTATTGCCCATTAGGTGCCGGTGCTTTAGCAGGAACAACTTTTCCTATTGATAGAAATTATACAGCAACTAGCTTAAATTTTTATGGCCCTACTGAAAATAGTATTGATTCTGTTTCTGATAGAGATTTTGTTTTGGAATTTTTATCAGCTGCAAGTATTACCATGATGCACCTTTCAAGATTTTCAGAAGAACTTATACTTTTTTCCAATGCTGATGTTAATTTTATTGCCTTAACTGATGATTATTGCACAGGCTCCTCTATTATGCCACAGAAAAAAAACCCTGATATTCCTGAATTAATACGTGGAAAAACAGGTAGAGTATACGGTAGCCTTATGACAATGCTAACTATTATGAAAGGGTTACCTTTAGCTTATAATAAAGATATGCAGGAAGATAAAGAACCACTTTTTGATGCCTGTGATACACTTATTGCATCATTGAAAGTATTTGCACCTATGATTGAAAAAATGTATATAAATGAAGAAAAAATGCGTATTTCTGCAGGTAGTGGTTATTCAACAGCCACCGATTTAGCTGATTATTTAGTTAGAAAAGGTGTTCCATTTAGGCAATCACACCATATAGTAGGAAAAACAGTAGCTTATGCTATTGATAATAATAAAAATTTAGATGAACTTACTCTTGAAGAACTACAAGGGTTTTCAAAACTTATTACAAACGATGTTTTTAACTATATTACATTAGAATCATCAGTAAAAAATAGAAATTCTTATGGTGGCACTGCTCTTGATTCTGTTATGACTCAAATAAAACATGCTAAGAGTTTTATAGATGAAAATATATAAGGTAATAATTTTATTACTAATAATTAATAGTATATATGCTTGTGGCTTAAAATCTGACGTTGTACCAAAAGGCATGCTGGATTTACCATATCCTGATAAAATAGACTATTCCATTAATAGTAATGGTGTATCTATTTATAACGGTAGTGATAACTATACTTTATATGTGGAAAAAGCAGATGAAAGTATTGGCTTTATTAACCTTTCATCATATAAACGGGTTGCTTTAATTAACCCAAAACAAGTGTATGTTGATGAAGATGTGGTAAATAATAGAGTTTATAAATACAGGTTTCGCAACTACCATAAAGTTGTGAGAACATACTCCCCTGCTGTTGTGAGAACAATAAAATATTACAGCCCTATAAAACATAACTTAATAAAAGTAACATATGATAATAATAAACTTTGTGTTTATACAGGGTTAAGTAGTATAATAAAAAGAACAGAAGTTACAGTAAATGGGGATATGTTAGGGGAAGCAAAAAATGGAATAAACAGTTGTTTTGATAAAATACCACATTTATCAAAAACATTAATAGTTACAGCTATCCCTTATGATAAAGATAATAATACAGGGATACCTTACAGGCAGACCATAACAGTAAACGAATCAAAACTAAATCTTCCACCACAAAATATTGTAGTTAGAAGAAATAAAAAAGATATTGTTATAACTTGGGATAAAAGTAAAAACATAGCTCAATATAAAATATATTTAATTAAAAACGGTAAAGAAGTATTAATAGATAAAACAGATATTGGGCTTTTTAGATATAAAACTGATACAAATAAATGTGTTGATTTTAAAATTTCAGCTGTTAGAAAAGGAAAAGAATCAAAAAAAGTAGATATTTCTGCTTGTGAATAAAATAAAAAAGAGTATCCTTTTAAAGGAATACTCTTTTTTTATATATTACTAATTATTTTATAGGCCTAATTGGAAAAAATAATTTCTCTGGTGTATCTACCACTGCTTTTTGGGAAGAAATACCTAATATGCCTTGAGTATTATCACCCCAAGTATATAAATTATCATCACCTGCAAGTGCAATCACTCTATCTCCACCTGCCCACACTTTTTTATAACCTTTTGTTACCCCTTGTGGTTTTTCTATTTCATACACATTGTTGTTTACTGTATTTTGCTTTTTATTATTAGTTAATTGCCCTTTATCCATTGCTCCCCAACCATAAAGTATGCCGTCATCTTTTGATATGGCAAAACCTGTTGCTCTACCTGCTGCTACTTCCACCATTTCTTTATTTATTGGTGTAACTTTATTTGGGTCTGTTAATACTGGTGTTTTTTCAACTGCATTAAATAATGGTGTAGGACGCCTTACCACAGTTAAGTTATTATTATTTTTAAAACCTAACTGACCTTTATCATTATTACCCCATACATATACTGCATATTTATCTTGTTTAGTCCATTCAGAATCACTTGTTAATTCTCTTTTAATAGATATAACAAAGTCATCCCCTGCTGCAATTTGGGCAAAATAATTATTTTGGTAATAATTTCTATCACTAGATTCACCTATTAGTTTTTCTTCCCCATAAGGAGTAAATACATAAGATGATGCCATATCTGTTTTATTTTTATCAGTATGTTTATCTGGGTCAGTTTTCTCAGCTGCTTCTCCAGAGTGCTCCATAACTTGTTCCTGCTCCTTCTATTCTACCTAACTGCCATTTATCATTAATACCTAATGAAAAAACATTATAACTTGATGTTGCCCTTAATATAGTAAAATTAACACCTGTTGCTAATATTGGAAAATCTCTACTTCCTGGTGCTGTGCTTGGAGTTACAAGTTTTGCAAAAAGGTTAGCCTTATTTTGCATTGTTTCATCATAACCATATGTATATACATTTATTTTAGGGGATTTACCGTCTAAAAACTCTGTTCCTGTAACAGACATATCTCCACCGGCTGACACAAATACACGTTCATATTTTTTATCATCTGGAATAGTTTTTACTAATGTTACAGCATCAACTTTATCACTAGAACCTATACCTAACTGACCTTTTGTATTATCTCCACAGCCATAAACGTATTCCCCATTTGCAAATAATGTGTGAGAAGTGCCTGCTGCAACTGATGTAACATTATTATACCCCCTAATTAATGCAGGTAATTCTAATGATGTTGTTTTATTATCATAAATACAAAGCTGGCCTTTATCATTTAAGCCATATACATATAATGATGATTTAGAACCATCAGATATAATAGTGTGTGTATTGCCTAAATCAATTTCATATAACTGTGTTTCTGGAATAACTATTTTTCCTGTTACTTCATTTTTATCAACTTTTAACGTAACTTTATACTCCCCTGCACTTGGAAATTTTGCTGTAATTTCTCTTTGGTT
>CALADT010000055.1 GCA_937890655.1 uncultured Mucispirillum sp.
AAGTAATAAATACTCATCTATTAGTCCTATTCTATCATTAATATAATTATCCATTTTTTTTGGAAATACCTCATGGGTTATAAATACATCTGGTAGTTTTGCATAGTTCCTATTTTCTTGTATGTTTTTTTCTTCATAAAAATTAAAACTTATTATAGATTGAAATGGTATAAAAAGTATTACCATAATAAATAAAACTCTATATTTATTTAATACTACTTTCTTTTCTAATATGCTCATATAAATATACATTAATACACTTATAACAAAAGCTATAATTAATGATGTAATATATTCTTTATTAGTAGATAATGTTTTATATGACACTAAGACACTTAATATAAAAAATCCAATAGTATATATTATTTTATATATTTTATTCATAAATACTCCTAAAACCTAAAATAAATAAATGGGTTATGTGTATCCCCTGCTAACAGGATAAATATATAAAAATATAAAAATAAAATTGCTATATTTTGTATATATGTCAGATTTTTATTGATTGTTATATTTTTATAAGCATCTATATTTGGTATAATATATTTTTTTATTAATGGTGTTGAACCTATAAATGATAATATAAATAACATTAATAATTGGTAATCCATTAATAACTTAAAAGAAATAAATTGTTCTTCATTGTGTAAACTAAACATTATTTTTAAATAATCTACTGCATAGGACAAGTTATCTGACCTAAAAAACACCCAACCTATTATAACAATTACCATTGTTATGAACCATCTTATGAATTTATATTTTGTTGTTTTATTTAACCCTGTCAATTTTTCTATAATAAGAAATAGTCCATGAAATAATCCCCATACTAAAAATGTCCAGTTAGCTCCATGCCATATGCCTGTTAAGGCAAAAACTATTATTAAATTTAAATACATTCGTGATACTTTTACTCTATTACCACCTAATGGTATATAAACATAATCCTTAAACCATGATGAAAGTGATATATGCCACCTTCTCCAAAAATCTGTAATACTATATGCAATATATGGATAATTAAAGTTTATAGGAAACTTAAAGCCTATCATTATTCCTAAACCTATTGCCATATCTGAATAACCATTAAAATCAAAATATATTTGTAAACTATATGCTAGTGCTCCAATCCATGCTGCTAATGTAGTTAATGATGATGGTTCTAATGAAAAAATAGAGTCTGCTGTAATTGCAAGCTGGTTTGCTATTAATACTTTTTTTGCAAGACCTAATATAAATATTTTTAAACCTAAAGAAAATTCATTATAAGATATTATTCGTTTATTATTTATACTATCTACTATACTGCTATACCTTACAATAGGGCCTGCCACAAGTTGTGGAAACATTGATATATATAAAGCTAAATTTTTAAAACCTTTTTGAACAGCTATATCTTTTCTATATACATCTATAAGGTATGATATACTTTGAAATAAATAAAAGGATATTCCTACAGGTAAAGCTATATCTTTTATTTCCCAATTAATTGATAGTATAGAATCAAATAATGAACTTAAATTATTTTCTAAAAATGAAAAATATTTAAATATTATTAATATAAATATAAAAAATGATATGGATATTATAAGTGTAATCTTACTTTTTTTAAGGTTATTTATATTATTCATCTTATTAATATATAAACCAGAATAGTATGTAATAATTATAACAACTATCATTAAAACTGTATATTGTGGACTACTCCACATATAAAAGATTAAACTCATTATTAATAAAAATACATTTCTATATTTATGTGGTAGTATATAAAGGGTTAATAATGTAAATGGCAAAAAATAAATTAAGAATGTATAAGAACTAAATACCATAATTCCCCGTATTGAAAAAAAAATTTT
>CALADT010000056.1 GCA_937890655.1 uncultured Mucispirillum sp.
TATCAGAACTTTTATACATAAGTATCGTAGCTATACTCATATCTATAACATTATTATCGCTACTTTTTACTGGATTTAACTGACCAAAGATTTCTACTAAGCGTCCTATTTTATAATATACATTTTGACGATTATTTGTGTCATAATATTCTTTTAAAATATTATATGCATCATCTAAGCTGGTGCTTGGTATAATAATTATTCCCTTCGAATAATTATCAGCTCTTTCTTCTCTGTATTTTAATATCTTACTTCCAACTTCTATAGTTTCATTAGTAACACTATCTGGTTGTTCTTGAGCATAAACATCATTTGTATAAAAAATATTTACACAAATAACAAACACACAAATTAAAAAATATATCTTTTTCATATTATTTTTCTCCCCATATATATAAAACTATATCTATATTTTTTTGATTTATTGTAAATTCTGCTACAGCTTTACCTACTTTTTGTTTTAATTTATTTTCAACAGCAGCATCAATACTATCAGTAAGCCCAATCTCTTTATCAAAAGGTACTCTTTCTAATTCTGTTGTAAATGTATATTTATTACCTTTAATAGATGTTCTTAAAGTTCTTGTTTCAATATTATTAGTATGTAACCCTGAAATACCTTGTTGATAACTTTTTAATCCTGCTGGAATAGAAGGCAAATGATTAACATACTTTATAAATTCTTCAAATGCATCTTTTAAATTAGTGGTATTAGTAACTGCTCTTTTTGGTGAACCACATTCAGTATGATTTTGGTTTTTACATAAATCTGTTGCATCTTTAAATATTAATTCTCCAAAAGAGAACTGCGGTATTATAAATACCATTAATAATAACATCAATTTCTTCATTTCTTTTCTCCTATATTAATCAAGATAATCTTGAATATTGTTACCACATTTTTTTAATAAGTATTCTACTTGTTTCCTATAATATGATGCTATATCTCGCAATAATTTTTTATTACTTAACAGAGTATCTTTACCTATTACATCTTTGCACTGCAATAATAAATCACTATTAAATATTTTTTCAGGATATGATACTTTAGTAAAAGCAGAAATATGAGCCCTAAATTTATTACTAAGATTCTGTAAGCTATATATATCATAATTTATTGAATTATCAATAATCTCAAAATGAACATGTGGTCCTTTCGTATTTTTTGCATTTTTTCCCTCATCTCCACTTTCTCCTATTATATCACCTTTTTTTACATACTCATCTTGTTTAAATCTTTTTCTTAGATGTAAATAACGAAATACTATTTTTGTTGGATTTATACTAAAATTAATACCTTTATTAACTTCTTTTACAGTACCTTCTTCTCTACCATTATAAATACACTCATATTCTTTATATCTATTCATAAAAATTGCTATTTCTTCTGGTTCTGTAACTTCAAGCATTAATGCTCCTTCAGAACTTCCTTCTAAATAGTAAACTTTACCATTTAAACAAGCATAAACAGATGTACCTATATCTGCAAATAAATCCACTCCTTTATGTTCATCTTGTCTAGCTCCAAATGTAGCATTCCATGGCTTATAGTGCCCACCTTGTGAAAATAAGCATATTTCCATTTTATCCAATGGGTCATACCAGTCTTTACTATATTTCACTTCCAGTTTTATTGGTATTTTACCATATACTTTATAAAGTGGTTTATCTTTGATTAGTTTTGTTAAATTTTTAAAAAAAATTATCAGCATTTTCAGATAAATCTATACCTCCTTTATCGTTATAAAATAATATCTATTATTACTCCCCAATAGTCCCATGTAATGGATTGATAATAACACATTTTATACTACTACAGCTAAATAATCTATCTTTTGTATCAAATTCATTTGGTGGATTAATTGCATCAAATATATACCCATTTCCTGTTTGTTTAATTTTAAACGAGTACAAATTATCCTTTAATTTTAATTTGCCACTAACTTCACATGGTAATTCCTCATCATAATAAACATATGAACTATAAAATAATACCATTGACGGTTCTTCATATGAATTTTTAAAAAAAGAAACAATATCGTCTTTTGACAAAGACCAATTATCACATGAACTCTCATATGAAATAATTCTCAATTATTCATCTTCCTGCACTGCTGCATATATTTCTGTTTTAATCAACAAAAATAATATAATAAAAAATATAATTTTAATATTTATAGTCATACAAACCTCCTCCTTCTCCATCTGTTTTATATGCTATTTTATCGTGTGGATAGATATCCTTTGTTGTTAAATTACATCCATTATGTTTTTTATAACATATTAATAATATATCAATCAATAAATTTATTGATTTTAATTGTGCTTCTGTAGCTTTTTCCCATTGTTTTGTTTGTTCTATATACATAGATACCACTTCAATACCAATACTATCCATATTACATGGAAATCTTAATGGGTATTCTTTAGTAAATTCATAATTAGATAAGTCAGATATATTATTTTTATTACCACAAACAAACTTTTTATCCACATCATTTTGAAAATTGTTTGTTTCTAATGCTTTGGAACGGATTCGTCCTACATGATGAGCTTTCGTATATATACTTAAACATTGATATATAGTCCCATCCTTATCTATGACAAAATGTGCACCAACTCTATATACATTTTTACCTAACCAAGTATTAAAGACAGATTTAGTAGTATAACTTACTGTTCTATGCAAGATAATTGCATTAATAACATTTAATCTTCCATTACCAATTTTTGCAATTAATTGAGATTTAATATTTGTCCCATTAAGTATTGGTTCCTTTATACCTACTCCCTGTATATACCCTGCTTCATCAATATAAAATTTTCTATAATCTACTTCCAGTTTTATTACTACTTTACCATATACTTTATACAGTGGTTTATCTTTGATTAGTTTTGTTAAATTTTCAAAAAAATTATCGGCATTTTCAGATAAATCTATACCTCCTTTATCGTTATAATCTTTTCCTCCGTGTATTTTATTTCGGGTATCAGATTTAAAAAAATAATTCTTGCGTTCTGATAACATTTGATTAAAGTGTTCTATATCACTAAAAATAACATCGGAAGATTTATATAACTCCACATATCTGTTGCCTAAAGTATTTTTATACAATCCTGAATATAATTCTCCAACCAATTCTGTGCTATTTGCATCTAATGCTTCTTCTATGATATAGTATTCACCCTCTGCTATATTATTTGCTGACTGTTCATTATAATAAAAATATGTATCTTTTGATTTGTCTGGATATGGTACTTCCTGTGTTGTATCATTATTTGCTTCTGCTCTTTTCTTTATAGCTATACCACTTCTTGCTTCATATTCTTCTATTATATTACCATCTTCTATTATTTGAAGTTTTTCTCCATTAAATTTTAAACTTATCGGCTGCTCTATATGCCATACTTCACTTATGCTTGATTCTGGTGCTTTGGAATATGGGAAAAAATGAACATATTTACCAAACCATATCTCCTGATAATTTATCTCTACAATTCTACCATATAGTGGTAATTGATATATTTTATTATTACCTATATGTTGATTTGATATATTAGAAGATGAAGTAGAAAGCATATTTGCTGCTAAACATGTTCCACTGGCACTTACTGTTATATCCGATACATGAAATTTATCTATTTTTAAACTTATATCACTGTTATTTAGTTTATCTGACAATCCATAGCCCCAATAGGTAACAACATTTTTTTCATCTGGAAAGTTTTTATGAACTGCCTCTAACTCTATTTTATCAGGTAGTATCTCTTTCCCATCGTCTTTATAAACTGGATACTTATTCATTGATATAACATTGTAACTATAAGTTGGTAATGCCTGCCTTCCCAATATTATATAAGATTGTATATCTTCTTTATTGATATAGCTAATATCTATAGTTTTATTATCATAAATAGCTTTTACTGATACAGCAAAAGAAAATATTAGTACTGAACTGTTATTTTTTAAAAGATTTTCCTGTGACCATTCATCTCTTACTATACTTATATTGGTGCCATATATAGCTTCAGTATCTGAATTAGTTTTTGTCAATAGGTGTATTTTACCATTATTTATTATAGAGCTGATTTTTTTATCCTCATACTCATTTGCTAAACATTCAATATATCCCCATCTTATACATTTTTCTTTATTGACTTCTAATACTTCTATACCAACTGTTTTATATTCAGCTGAAAGTTTAATAATATTTTTATACCTACTTATTAATAAAACTTTGTGTATTTTTATTATCAAAGGCAAATCACCTATATTTAAACTAATATCACCCTCATAAAGATTGTTTGATATTTTTTTATAATTCAGTTGTTTAGTATCATTGCATTTGCTATCCTTTTTGTGAGCATTTAGTAACCTTTGTTTTGATATAGAAAAGCCAGCATGAAGATTACTTTTTATTTTTTCTTTATTTATTAAAAACTCTAATAAAATTTTATTGTCTTCTTCCTTTATTTCTCCCTCAATTAATTCTGATGTTTTACATAAATACATATAATATGAATATGTTGCAAGTTCATAGGGAGGTAAATATGTTCCATCTGTTATCTTTACTGTTAGTTTAATTGTAACAGCTCCTGATGGTGAAATAGTGCTTATTTGACTGCTGGCATTCATTGTTCCTGCTTTTAGTGTAATAGATGCCAAACTATATTGTGCATTAGTATCTGAAGTTGATGATAATACAGGTTTTATGTCGTTACTATATTCAGGATCACTTTCTATATATTTATCATAATTAATAAACTCAAAAGTTTTATTTTTATAAAATATTCTAAAACTCCTTAGTAATGGGTTATATTCTCCGCTAATATTTTGATTATCACACTCACATTCATATTTACATTCTTCATGTTTAGCATTAGTGGGAGTAAATATTCCATAAAGTGGTATAAACTTATCATTATCTATATCGTACCATATAAATTTAATATTTCTGTCTTTCAAATTTTGACAGTCAATAACATATCTATTACTATCATTTTTTAAATCATAAAGAAGAATAAAATAATTACCTTGTTTATTTGGCTCAATATGTATAAAGTTTAATCTTATAGCTTTGTGCATATCTATAAGCAATAATGTATTTCTACTTGGTGGTATTTTATTAGAATAAAGTCTTACACCTTTCCAAAAATCATATCTGTTTGGATTATCTGTTGCAAAAATATTACTTATTAAACAAAATTGCTGTTCATCTCCATTATTAGTCATTTGAACATCTGAAGGCAATATTGCTAATAATTTATCTTCTAAATATTTTCTAAATGGTTCCAATATATCATCTATATTTGCAAATTCTAAAAAATTATACCGATATTTTGATGTATTCTCATCCATACCAAGCATATCTAATTTTAATATAGTGTCTAATTCATCTAGGTTGTTATAATTAGCATTGATTTCTTGACTTAATATATCTAATTCATTGTTATAGCGAATCTTCATAAATTCATAATATGTTTTCTTGCTAGATGCTCCTATATTATCTATTTGAAAGTTTAAATGACTAAATATATCTATACAGCTATAAAACATTGCATGCTTTTTATCCTTTTTAAACATTTCAATATTTACTATACTATAATATAATGACTCCATAATTCTAAAATAATGATAACTTTCTGGTATTGTTTGTAAACTTAAAGTGTGGTTAAAGTAATATCTTATACTAAACCATAAAATAAAATGACTTTTAGTCTTATAGGCATAGCCCACAAAAGACAAATAATCATTATATTTAAGCCATACAACACTATTACTATACAGACTTGACAATATAAAATATGAACGTTTTTTTATCAGATAATTTTCAAAAAATAAATTTATTGTATATATATATCCTTTATGTAAATCTGCATTATTAGCAGCATTGTTCTTTTTATTAAATCTTTCTAAAACACTTTTATTAAAAATCTCTATTAAAACATTATATATTATCTCAATATATGGTTCTGCATCTTCACCACTTGATAAATATATCACTTTTGAATCTGTAAACAATTGTAGATATTTACTAGATGGACTATCATGAAAACATGAAAAATTTGATGGCTGTTTATAGGTAGAAACTTTTTGCTGTAATTTGTGAACATCCTGCTCGTATTTACGAGTTTTATTTGTTGATAAATTATCATCTATATGTTCAGATAGATATATTTCTTCCGACATATAGTGCTCTAACATACTTTCAGCATATTTTTTATTATTTTTTTTAGTAGGTAAAACTATATATTTGCCATCATCAAATTCTATTAAATATGTTTTCTTAAATAATTTTATAAAAATATTTTTAAGTTCATTATTATAAAACTTATCCATTCCACACCTACTTCTTAATATTAAACTTACCTTTGTTTAATGTCAACCCTTTTCTGTCCAGCAATAGTTCTACTTCGCTTATTTTTAATGTCATACTGTT